>JAUVTH010000008.1 GCA_030601615.1 Gemmatimonadota bacterium | reverse complement strand
TTCAGGTTCGTCACCATGTTGGACATCAGTGTGAGGAAACGGTTCCCCACGTAGTGCCAGAAGTACAGCACGCGGTGCGGTTCCCCGCCCAGGAATCGCGAGCCGTAGACGACGTCGGCACGATTGTCGAGGATCGGCTCGAGCAGCTTGCGATACTCGTCCGGATTGTACTCCAGGTCCGCGTCCTGGATGATCACGACGCTCCCGCTGGCGGCCGCGAATCCCGTGGCGAGTGCCCTTCCCTTGCCCTGGTTCCGCTCGTGCAGAATGACCCGATCAACGAGACCTTCCGACTTCAGCCGCGCCAGGATCTCCCTCGATCGATCCGTCGATCCATCGTCCACGCACAGCAGCTCAATCTTGAGCGGCACTTCACGCACGCGACGAACGATCGCCTCGAGCGTATCCTGCTCATTGTATACCGGCATCACGACCGACAGGACCTGTCCGGAAGACTCGGTCATCGGGCCTGTTCCTCGGAGGCTTCCGTGAGAACGGGCGGCGGCCTCAGCTCGCCTTGCTCCTGCAGCGAGCGAAAATACGCGACCGTGGTCACCAGTCCCTCCTCCAGCGATACGGAGGGCTCCCATCCCAGGATCTCCCTCGCCCGGGTGATGTCTGGCTTTCTCACCTTCGGGTCGTCCGTCGGGAGCGGCAGGTATCGTACGCCTACCCCCGGATCCACCAGCGCCTGGACGCGCTCCGCCAGCTGTCCCACCGTGTACTCGTCCGGGTTACCGATGTTCACCGGATCGTGCTCCGACGAGAAGAAGAGCCGGAAGATGCCTTCCACTTCGTCGGAGACGTAACAGAAGCTGCGCGACTGCGAACCGTCGCCATACACTGTAAGACCCCGTCCGAGCAGTGCCTGCACGATGAAATTGGATACCACCCGGCCATCGCCCGGCCTCATGCGCGACCCATACGTATTGAAGATCCGTACGATTCGCGTATCCACCCCGTGGTATCGGCGGTACGCCGTCGTAATCGCCTCGGCGAACCTCTTGGCTTCGTCGTACACGCCGCGCGGACCGATCGGGTTCACGTTGCCCCAGTAGCTCTCGGGCTGCGGGTGAACCAGAGGGTCCCCGTACACTTCGGACGTGGACGCAAGCAGGAACATGGCGCCCTTGGCGAGGGAGAGTCCCAGTGCGTTGTGCGTACCGAGGCTCCCTACCTTGAGGGTCTGGATCGGCAGCTCCAGGTAGTCCACGGGGCTCGCAGGCGACGCGAAGTGCAGGACGCCGTCGAGGTTCCCGGTGATGTCGATGAACTGCGTCACGTCGTGCTCGACGAAATCAAACCTGGGCTCGTTCTCGAGGTGCGAGATGTTGTCCAGGTTCCCGGTGATCAGGTTGTCCATCCCGATCACCTCATGCCCGTCGGCGAGGAACCGATCGGCCAGGTGAGAGCCCAGGAAACCGGCGGCGCCGGTCAGCAGGATTCTCATCTCACCTGCTCCCGGCCGATTGGATAGTACTCGAATCCGTGCCGTCTCATACGCGCCGGATCGTAGAGATTTCGGCCGTCGAACACGATCGGGGCTGCGAGCGCCAGCTTGATTCGCTGCCAATCGGGACGCCGGTACTGGAGCCACTCCGTGATGACGATCAGCGCATCCGCACCGGCGAGCGCCGCGTACTCGTCACCCGCGTACTCGATCCGGTCGCCCAGATACCACTCGCGAGCCACGTCCGTGGCCACGGGGTCGTGCGCGGTGACGGTGGCTCCGCACTCGAGAAGTTCCTCGATCAGCGTCACGGAAGCCGCCTCTCGCATGTCGTCGGTCTCCGGCTTGAACGCCAGCCCCCACACCGCGAAGCTGCGCCCGGTCAGGTCGTCTCCGAATCGGGCTCGAATCTTCTGGCCCAGGAGCCGCTTCTGCCGCGCGTTGGTCTCGTGGACCTCCTTGAGGATCGAGAGGTCGACGTTCATCTCCTCGCCCGTCTGGATCAGGGCTCGCACATCCTTCGGAAAGCAGCTTCCGCCGTATCCGGCCCCGGCGTACAGGAAGGAAGCACCGATGCGGGGGTCGGAACCGACTCCACGGCGCACCATGTTGATGTCCGCTCCCGCCGCCTCACACAGAGCCGCGACCTGATTCATGAAGCTGATGCGCGTGGCAAGCATCGCGTTGGCCGCATACTTCGTGAGCTCTGCGGACGCAATGTCCATGAAAATCAGCGGATTGCCGCTACGTACGAACGGCTCATAAAGCTCCTCCAGGATCGGACGTGCCTCTTCGGACTCGATCCCGCAGACCACGCGATCGGGTCGCATGAAGTCGTCGATCGCGGCCCCCTCCTTCAGAAATTCGGGGTTGGAGCACACGTGAAACGTGCCGTCGGTGTGCTTTTCGATCTCGCTGCGCACCTTGGACGCCGTGCCCACGGGCACAGTGCTCTTCGTGATCACGACCTTCTCATCGACCATGTTCTGGCCGATGACGCTGGCCACGGCCAGCACGTGCTTCAGATCCGCCGAGCCATCTTCGTCGGGGGGAGTCCCGACCGCGATGAAAACGACGAGCCCGGAGCGAACCGCCTCGGCCACGTCCGTCGTGAACCGCATGCGACCCTCGGCCAGATTCCGCTGCAGCAGGCGGTCGAGACCCGGTTCGTAGATCGGGCTCTGTCCCCCGTTCAGAAGGTCGATCTTGCGTTCGTCGATGTCGGCGCAGATGACCCGATTCCCCGTTTCGGCCAGGCAGGCTCCCACGACCAGACCGACATATCCACTTCCGACGATGGTGACGTTCATGTATCCCTCGCTCAACCGACGGTGTTGGTGTTTTCCGTCCTCGAGAACCGATTCCACATCCAGCGATAAGTCTCCCGCACCGAGGCCTCGACGTCACGCCGCGGCATCCAGCCCGTGTCCTCCCTCAGACGCGTCGCGTCGCCGACGACCATCGCCAGCTCCTCTCGCCGCACCCGGCTCGGAACCACCTCAATCTCTACCTCGATGCCCGCCTCGTCTACAATCCAGTCCAGAATCGTTCCAATCCGGATGGTGCGACCAGAAGCGACGTTGTAGGCTGCGTGTGGCGTATCCAGATCCATCAGGAGACGGAGCGCTTCCACGCCGTCGCGAACGTCCGTGAAGTCGCGCTCCACTCCCAGGTTTCCGACCTTGACGAGGGGCTCTGTCTCCCGCGCCGCGATGCGGGCAACCTGGACGGCGAACTCAGGGACCACGAAAGGTGGCTCCTGCCCCGGACCCACCAGGTTGAAGCCGCGGACGACAAAGATCTGCAATCCGTACGCCCGCCGATAGGTATGCGCTGCGAGCTCCTGACTGGCCTTGGAGAGGCCGTAGACGGACACAGGCCGCAGCGACATATCCTCGGTCAGCGGAACTCCATCGCGCGCTGCGTCTCCGTACGCATCGCACGACCCCATGATCAGAATCTGCGGGTCGAAGTCGGATTCCAGTTCACGGACCGCGACAACGGCCTCGCACAGGTTGACGGTGCCACCCGCGTTGATGTGGACGGCGTCGGACGCGTACTGCCGAGCCAGGGCACCCGAGGCGAATCCCGCCAGGTGATAGATGCGATCCGGCATGGCAGCAGCGACAAGTCTCACGAGCGTGCCGTGATCCCTGACGTCAGCTGCCTTCCAGTCCACCGACGCGATCTGCTCGGGATCGAGAGTGGATCGGCTTGGGGGCAGATCCAGAGCCGACGCGGCCACGGTGAAACCGTGATCGAGCAGCTCCGCGATCAGGTGTTGCCCGACGAACCCGTCAGCTCCGGTGACCAGTGCTTTCATCCGCGCCACGCTCCGGTCGTGCCGCATCGGCCTCGGTCCGACACCCCTGTGGAGCACCGGCCCACGACGACGGTCCGGTGACTCGACACAACAAGAAGGCTCCACCTTCTGGCGGAGCCTTCTCGGGTCGTCTCAGCTCGACGCGATGGAAAGAAAGTCGACTCGCGCCGACGCCTCAGGATGCCTTGCGTACCTTGCCCGCCTTCAGGCACCGTGTGCACACTCGCACACGAACGGCCCGGCCGTCCTCAAGAATGCGGACGCGCTGCAGGTTCGGCATGAAGCGCCGCTTGCGCCGGTTGTTCGCGTTGCTCACGCGATTGCCGGTAGCCGGCCCCTTATTACATACGTAGCAGAAGTTTGCCATCTTAGACACACATCAGTTGAACGAGAGCGAGTCCGCCATGATGAAACTCGGACTGATCGGCACCGCACCCGCGTTTTCCTGGTCTACGGCATCTTGCTCCACCCAAACCGCCCGTATCGAGTCGTTGAGGGTGAATACATGGCCGTACAGAGTCACCACATCCCCACCGTATACCTGCGTGTCCATCTGAATCAGATCGGCCGACAGAAGCACCGGGTACGTAGACGCGCTGTCCAGCTGCAAGGCGAACGCGCCTCGACCGAGCCGCTGCGCAACCGGGACCGACCGCAGGTAGCCTGTCTCACCGACCGCCGCCCCTGGTTCGGCAGCGAGCGCTGCGATACTGATATCGACCGGAGCGGAGTCCACGACCTCCTCCTCCAGCACTGGAGCCACCTCGGTCCCGTATGAGTCGGCCTTCCGGTCCAACCACCACATGAAACCGACGACAGCCAACACGGCGACGACCATCAGTCCTGTCGAAGCCCCGCGAAGCATCGCTGCCTGCCTTTCCCGACCCGAGGTCGGCTCTAGTTCCCCATCTCGGTGAGCTCGATGATCGCCATCTCGGCTCCATCACCCTTCCGAGCTCCGAGCTTGACGATGCGGGTGTACCCGCCCGGACGCTCCCGAAAACGAGGTCCCACTTCGTCGAACAGCTTATGCAGCACGGCCCGATCCGCAATATGACGCCGCACCCGGCGCCGGCTGTGAACGTCGTCCGTCCCACCGAGCGTGATCAGCTTCTCGACGAACGGCCTGAGCTCACGCGCTTTCGCCTCCGTCGTACGGATCCGCTCGTGCTGGATCAGGCTCGTGGCCATGTTCCGGAGCGTCGCCGTCCGGTGGCTCGCCGTGCGGCTGAGCTGCCGGCCCTTCTTCCTATGCCTCATCTCCGCCCTCGCCTCCAGCGGACACCAGCTCTGCCTCCTCGACCATCCACAGGTCCCCGACATCGTCCCGCTCGATCGTCATGCCGAAGCGAAGCCCGTTGAGAGCCAGAACCTCGGCGATCTCCTCGAGCGACTTCTCGCCGAACGAGGGAACGGCCAGGATCTCGTCCCGAGACCTCACGACGACGTCCAGGAGTGTGTGAATGTCCGCCTTGTCCAGATTGTTGCGGGAACGAATCGAGATTCCCTCGAACGCTTCGAGAGAAGACTCGAGAAGCACGGTCATCCCGCCGTCCACCGCCGTACGTCCCGGGCGACCACCGATCTCGGGCAAGGCGCCACCGTTGCCGCCACTGCCGAAACCGGTCAGGTACAGCAGGTGCAGCCGGGCGATCTCGGCTGCGTACGCAATCGCGTCGCCTGGATCCAGCGAGCCGTTCGTCTGGACCTGAAGTGTCAGCCGATCGAAGTCGGTCCGCTGACCGACACGCGTCTCCTGGACCAGGAAGTTGGCCCGGACGACAGGGTTGTAGATCGAGTCGACGCGAATCAGGTCCACGGGAGCATCTTCCGGACGCTCGTGCTGATCAGCGACCACGAATCCGCGGCCTCGGTTGACCCGGAATTCGAGGTTCAGCGGCCGGCCCTCCGACAGATCGTCCTGAAGCGTGAACAGGACCTCGTCGGCGTTGACAATGGTCACACCCGAGACACTCCCGATCATCGAGGCCGTGACCGGTCCCGCCTTATGGACCGAGAGCTCGAGCTTGGCCTCATCTACGCCCGGATCGAGAACAACGACCAGCTTCTTCAGCTTCTGGATTACCTGGTGGATGTCCTCCACCACGCCCGGGATCGTCTGGTGCTCGTGTTGCACGCCATCGGCCCGGAAAGCCCAGATGGCGCAACCGGGGAGGGAGGAAAGGAGCACACGGCGGATGGAGTTGCCCACCGTATGACCGAAGCCTCTCTCCAGCGGCTGTAGAACATACTCTGCGTGCAGGCCATCGTCGGAACGGTTGAGCTCCTCGACGGTCCCCGGCAGTACGAGTCCTGTAAGGTCTAGCCCTGCTGACATGTGCGTTTAGCCTCGATTACTTGCTGTAGAGCTCGACGATCAACTGCTCCTGAACGGCGAGCGGGATGTCTGCCCGGCTCGGCTGCTCGAGCACGCGGCCTGAAAAGTTGTCGTAGTCGGCACCCAGCCAGCTGAGTAGATCCTTGCCCTTCCGATCCTCCACGGCCTCGCGCACAACCGGCATGTCCTGCGATGCGGGAGCGATCGAGACTTCCTGTCCAGGTGACACCTGGAAGCTGGGAATATCCACGGTGGCACCGTCGATGCGAACGTGGCGGTGCCGCACGAGCTGCCGCGCCGCCTTGCGCGATGGAGCGAAGCCGAGTCGGTAAACAATGTTGTCCAGTCGCGCCTCGAGCGAGATCAGCAGGAGCTCACCCGTGATCCCTTTCACGCGAGCCGCTTTGGTGAACAACGTGCGGAACTGCTTCTCCCCCACGCCGTAGATTCGCTTGACCTTCTGCTTCTCTCGGAGCTGCGTGGCGTACTCCGAGGAGCGACGACGGCGCCTGCTCGTGCCATGCTCACCCGGGGGATATGCCTTGCGCTCGAGCGCGCACTTCTCGGTGAAGCAGCGCTTGCCCTTCAGAAACAGCTTCTCGTTTTCCCTCCGGCAGAGCCTGCACACCGGACCCGTATAGCGTGCCATCTGGTTTCCTTACCCTGTCACCTGCGTGTTCCTGACTGCCCCGCTCAACTCAGACGCGCCTCTTCTTCGGCGGACGGCATCCGTTGTGTGGGATCGGCGTGACATCCCGGATCGACCGGATCGTCAGACCGGCACCCTGAAGTGCCTGGATCGCGGACTCCCGCCCCGAGCCGGGGCCCTGTACGCGTACGTGCACCCGCTTCATCCCCATCGAGGCGGCTTCGCGCCCGACAGTCTCGGCGGCGATCGTCGCGGCGAACGGGGTGGACTTCTTGGAGCCCTTGAAACCAGCCGTGCCAGCGCTGGCCCAGGCCACGGTTCCCCCGTCTGTATCCGTGATCGTGATGATCGTGTTGTTAAACGTCGCCTTGATGTGGGCGATCCCCTCGGCATCGACCTGACGCTTACGTCTTCCGCTGGTTCTCGGCTTGGCCATGCGTCGTCCCTATTTTTTCGAAGGCGCCTTTTTCTTGCCGGCCACCGCGCGCCGCGGTCCCTTGCGGGTGCGGGCGTTCGTGTGGGTGCGCTGCCCTCTGACCGGGAGGCCTCGACGATGCCGCACACCCCGGTAGCAGCCGATGTCCATGAGTCGCTTGATGTTCATGGACGTCTCCGTGCGAAGCGCACCCTCCACCCTGTACCGGTTCTCGATGACCTGCCGGAGCTTGTTGACGTCCTCGTCCGTGAGCTCGTTCACCCGAGTGTCCGGACTCACGCCCGTTTCGTCCAGGATCGCCTGCGCCGTCGAGCTACCGATCCCGAAGATGTAAGTCAGGCCGATCACGACCCGCTTGTTCCGGGGAAGGTCAACGCCAGCTATTCTTGCCATGTACCACCTAATTCAGATTGTCGACCCGTACCGCTCGCGGCGCGCACCTGGTCGAACGCCTTCTAACCTTGCCGCTGCTTGTGCTTCGGATCCCGGCTGCAGATAACCCGGACCACACCTCGGCGCCGGACGATCTTGCAGTGCTCGCAGATCCGCTTAACGCTTGAACGCACCTTCATAACGACATCCGTCCTTTTCGATCGTTCGCGAGATAGCTGGTAATGATAACCGCTAGCTGCCCGCGAAACAACGACCCTTACTTGAACCGGTAGGTAATCCGCCCCTTCGTCAAATCGTAGGGCGACATCTCCACCGTCACCTTGTCCCCCGGGAGGATCCGGATGTAGTGCATCCGGATCTTGCCCGACACGTGGCAGATGATCTCGTGCTCGTTCTCGAGTCGAACACGAAACATGGCGTTCGGCAGAGCTTCGATTACGTCGCCGGCCATCTGAATCGGTTCCTCTTTCGCCACCGTGCCTCCTCTTCGCGCCTCAGTCGCGCGGTCGCCGTGTGAGAACTCTAGGGCCCTCACGCGTTACCGCCACCGTATGCTCGAAATGCGCCGACAGGCTTCCGTCGGCCGTCACAACCGTCCACCCGTCCGTCAGAGTTCGGATGTGACGCCGCCCGACGTTCACCATCGGCTCGATGGCTATCACGAGCCCTTCCTCCAGTGCCACTCCCTGTCCTCGCCGCCCGAAGTTGGGCACGTGCGGTTCCTCATGTGGCGAGAAGCCGACTCCGTGCCCCACGAGCTCACGAATCACGCTGAAGCCTGCTTCCTCCACTACGTCCTGGATCGCCGCTCCGACATCGCCGAGGCGGGACCCACTGGACGCTTGCAGGACCCCTGCATCGAGTGCCCTTCGCGTCACCTCGAGCAGTTGCTCGACCTCCTCCGACGGCTGTCCCACGGGCACCGTTACCGCCGCGTCGGCATACATTTCCTCCAGGACCACCCCGACGTCCACCCCGAGCAGATCACCATCGACCAGGCGCCGCTCAGACGACGGTATCCCGTGCACTACTTCGTCGTTCAAGCTCGTGCACAACGCAGCGGGGAAACCGTACAGCCCCTTGAACGCCGGTGCCGCCCCGTCGTGGTCCCGGATGTAGCTCTCCGCCAGAGCGTCAAGGTCTTCCGTGCTCACACCGGGCGCGGCTCGCTCGCCGACGAGGGCGAGCACTCCCGCCACGATCTCCCCCGCCCTGCCGATCGCGTCGATTTCCGCAGTCGACTTCAGGCGCATCACAGGCCGAGGCGGGTCAGGATGTCGGACTGGATCTCCTCTACGTCGCCGACTCCCCCGACGCTGAGAATCCGCACGTCCGCGTTCGCGTACCAATCCAGCACCGGTTGCGTCTGGGCCCTGTGCACTTCCAGCCGGCGGCGGATCGTATCCAGCGAATCATCCCTTCGTCCGCGGGCCGCCAAGCGCTGCATGATCTCCTCCTCGTCCACCGCGAGATCCACGATCGCGTCGAGCTCGACCCCCATCTCGTCAAGCAGCCGGCGGAAACCTTCGGCCTGCACCACCGTGCGAGGGAAGCCGTCCAGGAGGAATCCGTCCTCCGACTCTTCTTTCACAAGGACGTCGGCCACGATTCCAAGGATGACTTCGTCCGGAACGAGCTCGCCGGCGTCCATGTACCGCAGGGCTTCCAGGCCCATCGACGTGCCGTCTCGACGCGCCTGTCTGAGAATGTCTCCCGTCGAGTACCGCGGGATCCCCAGCCGTCGTGCCAAAAGCGTGCCCTGGGTACCTTTCCCCGCTCCCGGGGGACCCACGATGATAAGCCTCACGTCCGGATCTCCTCGGTCCGGGTCGTTACATGTACTTCTGTCGGCCCCTGTACTTCACCCGCCCCTTCTTCATGAAGCCCTCGTACTGCCGGAGCAGGAGATGCTGCTGCATCTGCTGCACCGTATCCAGGGCCACACCAACTACGATCAGCAGCGACGTTCCCCCGAAGAAAAACGTCTGAATGTCGAATGCCGCGAAGATCCAGAACGGAAGGATCGCGATCGTTGCCAGGTAGATCGATCCGGGCAGAGTGACGCGCGTAAGGACGTGATCGATGTACTCCGCCGTCTGCACTCCGGGCTTCACGCCCGGGATGAACCCACCCTGTTTCTTCAAGTTCTCGGCCAGGTCCACCGGGTTGAAGATGATCGCCGTGTAGACATAGGTGAACACGATGATCAGCGCGGCGTACGTGATATAGTACCACGTCGAGCCCGGCTGGAAGATCTGGCTGATATCGTAGAGGATTCCGGCCCCCCCCTGTCCCCCGGTGAAGGAGTACAGGGTGCCGGGAACTATGATGATCGCCTGGGCAAAGATGATCGGCATTACCCCTGCGCTGTTGATGCGGATCGGGATGAACGACTTCTGTCCTTCACGCACGCGACCGCGTCCCACCACCTTTCGAGGGATCTGCACGGGTATCTTCCGCGCCGCCATCGTCAGCGCCACCACGGCCGCAGTGATCAGCACCAGCACCGCGAGAAGCGCCATCAGCTTGAACAGGCTGATCCCGCCGGCCCGCAGCAGCTCCAGCGTGTTGAACACGGCCGCCGGAAATCCCTGGATGATCGAGAAGAAGATCAGCAGCGACATCCCGTTCCCGATCCCTCGCTCCGTGATCTGCTCGCCGAGCCACATCACGAAGACACCGCCGGCTGTCAGAAGCAGGACAGTCTCGAGGCGGAATCCCCAGCCGGGGTCCACGACCACGCCAGGCTGAGACTCGAGGAAAATCGAGTACCCGTACGCCTGCATGATGCACAGGAATACGGTCGCATACCGCGTCCATTGCGTCAGCTTGCGGCGTCCGTCCTCGCCTTCCTTCTGCAACTTCTCGATGGTCGGGAACGTGGAGCCGAGCACCTGGAAGACGATGCTGGCCGAGATGTACGGCATGATTCCGAGCGCAAACACGGTCGCCCGCTGCAGCGCTCCACCCGTGAACAGATCGTAGATCCCGAACAGGGTCCCCTCGAACTGTCCAGCCATCTGCTGGAGGGCCAGTATGTTGACTCCGGCCGTCGGAATGTGCGATCCGAGCCGGTACACAGCGAGACACATGAGCGTAAAGAGGATCTTGCTCTTCAGCTCCGGAATCTTGAACAGATTCTGGGCGGCGTGGAGCGCTTGCGCTCGTTCGTTCGCCATGTCAGCCGATCAATTCCGCGGTTCCGCCGTCCGCTTCGATCTTCTCGCGGGCCGAGGCGCTGAACGCGTGCGCACGAACCGTCACCGGCCGGCCGGCCGTGCCGACCCCGAGGATCTTCACCGGCTTCCTGAGGGACGATATGAGACCGCGCGCCTTGAACTCCTCGGGCCCGAACTCGGAACCCTCCATGTCCGCGATCGTACCCACGTTCACGACCTGGTACTCGCGCCGGTTGATCGGCTTGAAGCCGCGCTTGGGCACGCGCCGATACAGCGGCATCTGGCCGCCCTCGAACCACGCCGGGATCGAGGCCCCGGAACGAGACTTCTGTCCCTTGTGCCCCCTGCCCGAAGTCTTTCCGTGACCCGAACCGTGGCCCCTGCCGACTCGCTTCCGCTTGCCGCGGGAGCCGGACGCCGGGCTGAGGTTGTCCAGACCGATTCGCTTGTTCTCTGCCATGGGTCTAGTCGACCTCCTCGACTTCCACCAGGTGTGCAACCACCCGGATCATTCCACGAATCGCCGGGTTGTCTTCCTTGACCACCTCCGACTGGTGATGGCGGAGACCCAGGGCCTCGAGCGTTGCGCGCTGCTTCCGCATCGCGTTGCACCCGCTGCGCACCTGCTTGATCCGGATGCTCTTAGCCACGCATCGCCTCCCGGATCACCTCGACGTCCACACCGCGCTCGCGCGCCACCGCCTCCGGAGTCATGAGACTCTGGAGCCCGTTCATCGTGGCCGCGACCACGTTGAGCGGGTTGTTCGACCCGAGGCTCTTGGTGAGGATGTCCTGGACCCCGGCACAATCGAGCACGGCCCTCACGGGTCCGCCCGCGATGACACCCGTTCCCGGAGACGCCGGCTTCAGCAGAACCCGGCCCGCGCCGTGCCGCCCGATCATCTCGTGCGGGATCGTGCCTCCGACGATCGGGACCTCGACCATCGCCTTACGGGCCTGCTCGAGCCCCTTCCGGATGGCCTCAGCCACTTCGTTGGCCTTGCCGAGCGCCGTGCCGACCTTGCCCTGGCCGTCGCCGACGGCCACCAGGGCGGTGAAGGAGAACCGGCGGCCACCCTTGACCACCTTGGAGACCCGATTGATGTGGATCACGTTCTCCTTGAGGTTGTCTCCCTCATCCCGCCGGTCCCGTCTCCGACCTTGCTTCTTCGCCATTCCCTCAGCTTCTCCGAATGCTGCGGCGCCTGTCGCGCACTTCGCGACAGATCTGCCGTCAATTGATTACGTCTAGAATTTCAGCCCACCGGCCCTCGCCCCTTCGGCGAACGCCTTGACACGACCGTGAAAGCGATATCCCCCACGGTCGAAAACGATACTCGTGATGCCCCGGGCCTTCGCCTTCTCGGCCAGGGTCTTACCCGCCGTATAGCTCGCGGCCATCTTGCCCGACAGGTCCTCCACCTCGTCATTCCCATCGATTGCGAGCGTGGAAACTCCTACCAGGGTGGCGCCCTGGTCGTCGTCGACGAGCTGACCTTCGATATTCTTCAGGCTGCGGAAGACTACCAGGCGCGGCCGGTCGGCCGTGCCCCTTATCTTCTTCAGAACCCTCTTGTGCCTCGTGGCGCGGCGGCGGCGCCGCTCTGCCGAAATGTTGAGTGTCATCTACTGCTCCTCCGTCCATCCGCCGGATAATCGACGTCCGGCGTACTGGATCTCGTTGTCTATCAGCCGGCTACAGCCGCAGCCTTGCCGGCCTTGCGCCGCACGTGCTCACCGCGATAGCGGATGCCCTTGCCCTTGTACGGCTCCGGTGGCCGTATCCTGCGGATCTGGGCCGCCACCTCGCCCACAGCCTGCTTATCGATACCTCGGACATGGACCAGGGTGCGGGTCTCGACCGTGAGCTCCACGCCCTCGGGCGCATCGAACATCACCGGGTTGCTGTAGCCCACGGAAAACTCCACGGACTTGCCCTTCTGCTCGGCCCGGTATCCGATCCCGTGGATCTCGAGCGAACGCTCGAATCCCTGGTGCACTCCCTCGATCATGTTGGCTACGAGACTGCGGGTCAGCCCGTGCAGGGCTCGGTGCCGCGGCTGATCCGTGGGACGCGTGACCCTGATCTCCCCATCGGCGAGCTCGATAGTCATATCCGCGTCAAAGCGGCTGCTGAGCTCGCCCTTCGGGCCCTTCACGCTCACGCTGGACCCCTCGATGGTCACGTCCACCCCATCCGGGACGACGATCGGCTGTCTTCCGACTCTCGACATCTCTATCGCGCTCTACTGTCTGGCGCCCCGCCGTAGCGGAACGACTGTTTCGTGCCCCGGCCTAGTAGACCGTGGCGATCACCTCTCCACCGATTCGCTCCTGGCGGGCCTGGCGATCCGTCATTAACCCCTTTGAGGTCGACAGGATCGCAATGCCCATCCCGGAGCGGACCTTCGGCATGCCCTCGGCCCCGACGTACCTGCGAAGACCCGGGCGGGAAATCCGTCGCAGCGACTTGATGACCGGCTTCTCGTCCTCGGTGTACTTCAGGTAAATGCGCAGCACACCGTGCGCCCCGTCGTCCAGGACCTTGTAGCCGTGGATGAAGTGGTTCTCCGTCAGGATGCGCGCGATCCGCACCTTCAGCTTCGCAACCGGCATGTCGACTCGACGGTGTCCCGCCCGGTTCGCGTTGCGAATCCGCGTCAGCATGTCAGCAATGGGATCATTCATGCTCATGTCTTACCAACTCGCCTTTCGGACACCCGGGATCTCCCCCCGCAGCGCCTTCTGCCGGAAGCAGATTCTGCACAGACCGAACTGCCGCATGTAAGCCCTCGACCGTCCGCATCGCTGACAGCGGCGGATCGTCCTGCTGCTGTACTTGGGCTTGCGTTTCGCTTTTGCTATCAGGGACTTCTTCGCCATTGAACTCTCCGACCTGCGTTAGACGACCACCGGAGTCTCACCGCGGAATGGCATGCCCATTTCCCGCAGCAGGACCAGAGCCTCGTCATCCCTGTCCGTCGTCGTCACGAACGTGATGTCCATGCCGTGGATACGGACGATGTCGTCGTAGTCGACCTCCGGGAACACCATCTGCTCCCGAATGCCGACCGTGTAGTTGCCGCGACCGTCGAAAGCGCGACTGTTGAAGCCGCGGAAGTCACGGATACGCGGAACGGCCGCGCTGATGAACCGGTCAAGGAACTCGTACATGCGCGACGCACGGAGCGTCACCTTCACACCGACGGGCATCCCCTCCCGGAGGTTGAAGTTCGAGATCGAATGCCGGGCCCGGGTGACCACGGGCCGCTGCCCGCTGATCAGCGCCATCTCCGCGACCACTGAATCGAGAAGCTTCGCGTTGTCCTTCGCTTCTCCGAGACCGCAGTTGATGACGATCTTCTCGAGCCGCGGTACCTCCATCGCGTTATCGATCCCGAAGGATTCCTGCAGCTTCGAGGTCACGTGCTCGTCGTAATGCTGTCTGAGTCTGGGCTTCTGCTTCATGCCAACGTCACTCTATCCTGCGTCCCGAAGCCCATTACGGCCTCGGAATCGGGTTGCCGCTCTTGGTCGAGATCCGCTCCTTCGTGCCGTCCGCATCGATCCGGTTGCGATACCGGGTCGGCTCGTCGCTGGACGGGTCGATGAGCATGACGTTGGAGACGTGAATGGGCGCCTCGAACGTGATGATCCCACCTTCCGGATTCGCCTGCGTCGGGGCCTGGTGGCGCTTGCGCATGTTCACGCCCTCCACCACGATCTGGTGTTTCGAGGGAATGGCGCGCAGCACCTGTCCTCTCGCCCCCTTGTAGTTGCCCGCGATCACGTGAACCTGGTCGCCGCTGCGCACGTGCAGCTTGTTCCTCTTGCTCATGTTCGGGCTCCTCAGATCACTTCTGGCGCGAGCGAGACGATCTTCATGAATTTCTTCTCGCGCAGCTCTCTCGCCACCGGCCCGAAGATCCGAGTGGCGCGCGGCTCGCCGGCATCATTGATGATGACGGCCGCGTTCTCATCAAACCGGATGTACGATCCGTCCTTGCGGCGACTCTCCTTGGCGACTCGCACGACGACGGCCCTGGCAACCTCGCCCTTCTTCACAGTGCCGCCGGGAATGGCGTCCTTGATCGTGACGACCACGACGTCCCCGAGGCCCGCATAACGGCGGGACGAACCGCCGAGGACACGGATGCACCGTGCGCGGCGGGCGCCCGAGTTGTCGGCGATCCGAAGATCGGTCTCCTGCTGGATCATTTCCTCAGCCCTCCTGGTCCGACCGCGCGATGAGCTTCACGACCCGCCAGCGCTTGCGCTTCGATACGGGGCGAGTCTCCTCGATGACGACCAGATCGCCGAAGCGGAATTCGTTCCGCTCGTCGTGCGCGTGGTACTTCTTGCGGCGCGTCACCCGCTTACCGTACAGAGGGTGGGCGAACTGGCGTTCCACGGAGACCACCACGGTCTTGTCCATGGCGTCGCTAACCACTCGGCCCTGTCGGACCTTGCGGTTGCCAGCGGTCTCAGTCGAATCCTCAAGCATTGTTGTCTCCCGCGGCCCGCAGCTCGCGCTCGTGCCGAATCGTCTTCATCCTCGCGACATCCCGACGTAGCTCCTTGAGCAGCGTCGGATTCTCGAGCTCCTCGTAGGCAGCACGGAATCGGAGCTTGAACATCTCCTCGCGCGCCCGCTCGATCTCGATGTCGATCTCCTCAATCGTCAGTTCTCGAATGTCCTTCGCGTCCATCTCTCTTACTCCTCCCGGACAAGGAACCTGGTCTTAACCGGGAGCTTCGCGGCAGCCAGGTCCATGGCCCGGCGGGCGATGGACTCCTCCACCCCTTCCAGCTCGAACATCACGCGACCCGGCTTGACCGGAGCAACCCACCCCTCCGGGTTCCCCTTACCTTTGCCCATGCGCGTCTCGGCCGGCTTCGACGTGATCGGCTTGTCGGGGAAAATCCGGATCCAGACCTTTCCCCCACGCTTGATGTGCCGGGTCATCGCGACACGAGCCGCCTCGATCTGGCGATTCGTGATCCACCCCGCAGCCAGCGTCTGAAGGCCATAGTCACCGAACGCCACCGTGTTGCCGCGCATGGCGTTGCCCCGGATCTTGCCTTTCTGCTGCTTTCGGTACTTGACGCGTTTTGGTTGAAGCATCGTCTGTTATCTCTAGCTCTGACGTCGTGCTACTTTGCGCCGCCGGCCGTGTAGGTCTGGCCGCGGCGGTCGTCCGTCGCCTCGCCGCGGTAGATCCACACCTTCACCCCGATGGTCCCGTACGTGGTCTTGGCCATGCGCTCGGCGTAGTCGATATCCGCGCGCATGGTGTGCAGCGGCACGCGGCCCTCATGATAGCCCTCGGTACGCGCGATCTCCGCACCTCCGAGCCGGCCACCGCATTGCACCTTTACTCCCTCGGCACCAGCCCGCGTGGCCGCCTGCATGGCGCGCTTCATCGCACGGCGGAATCCGATCCGCTGCTGCAACTGGTGGGCGATGCTGTTCGCTACGAGCTGAGCGCTCAGCTCTGGCCGCTTGATTTCCTCGACGTTGATCGACACCTCGGAGTCTGTGAGAAGAGCGAGCTCGTCGCGCAGCTTGTCCACCTCCGCGCCTCGCTTCCCGATCACGACGCCGGGCCGACCCGTGTGGATCGTTACCACGATCTTGGTCGGCTTTCGTTCGATCTCGACATCTGCGATCGCCGCGTGATCCAGCCGCGCGTGCAGGTAATTGCGCAGCTTCTCATCCTCGGCGAGCAGGGCCGGGAAATCCCGCCCCTTCGCATACCAACGCGACTTCCAGGGCTTTACGAGCCCCAGCCTGAAGCCGTACGGATGTGTCTTCTGGCCCACAATTACTCCTTTGTGTCCACCACGACGGTGACATGACTCATGCGCTTGCGCCGGGGTGACGCACGACCCATAGCGCCTGCCCGGTAACGACGGAGCGTCGGCCCCTCGTTCACGTAGGCCTCTTTGACGTACAGATCGTCCACGTCCAGCACTTCGCCCTGCTGATCGGCCTTGTCAACCGCATTCGCAACGGCTGACCGGAGAGCCTTTTCGATCGGCTCGGACGCCGCCTTTGTCGAGAACTGGAGAACCGAATATGCGTCGCTCACATCGGCGTTGCGGATCTGGTCGATGACCAGCCGCATCTTCCTGGCCGACATCCGGATTCTCTTCGAGATTGCTCGCGCTTCCATCTCGCTATCCCCTGGCTTCCCGTTCGAGCTCTACAGACGGGCCCGTTTGTCGGCGAACTTACCGCCGTGGCCCCGGAACATGCGGGTGGGCGAAAACTCGCCCAACTTGTGCCCCACCATGTTCTCTGTGATGTAGACCGGGATGAACTTGTTGCCGTTGTGCACAGCGACCGTGTGGCCGACGAATTCCGGACTGATCGTGCAAGCCCGGGCCCACGTCTTCGTGACTCGCTTCTCGCCAGACTTGTTCATCGCCCGGATCCGACCGAGCAGTCGCTCGTCGATGTACGGTCCCTTCTTGACACTCCGCGCCATTCTAGTCTCCCTGCACCCGCTCTACTTGGTGGCCTTTCCGCGCTTGCGACCGCGGACGATGTACTGGTTGCTGGCCTTCTTCCGCTTTCTCGTCTTGCGTCCCTCGGCTTTGCCCCACGGCGAGACCGGCGGACGGCCGCCCGAAGCACGACCCTCGCCTCCGCCGAGCGGATGGTCGACCGGGTTCATGGCAACGCCGCGAACCTTCGGCCGCTTTCCGAGCCAGCGGGACCTGCCCGCCTTGCCGGACCGGATCAACTCGTGGTCGACGTTGCCGACCTGGCCGATCGTCGCGTAGCACTCGCCGCGCACCATGCGCACCTCGGTGCTCGGGAGGCGGAGCGTGACCATATCGCCTTCCTTGGCGATCAGCTGCACCGACGCGCCCGCCGAGCGGGCCATCTGGGCCCCCTTACCGGGCTTCAGCTCCACCGCGTGAAGCATGGTGCCGAGTGGAACCTCCATGAGAGGAAGGCAGTTACCGAGACTGGGCTCCGATCCGGGCCCCGACACGATCGTGTCTCCCTGCTTGAGTCCCCGCGCGTGCAGAATGTAGCGCTTCTCACCATCGGCGTAATGAACCAGCGCGATGCGGGCGGACCGGTTCGGATCGTATTCGATCTCGGCGATCCTGCCCGGAATGCCATGCTTGTCGCGACGGAAGTCGATGCGGCGGTAACGACGCTTGTGACCGCCGCCTCTCCGCCGGCTCGTGATGTGGCCGTGGTGATTCCGTCCAGCTTTCTTGGACAGCCCCTCGGTCAACGACTTCTCGGGCTCGCTCCGCGTGATCTCCTCAAACGTGGAAACGGACCGGAAGCGTGAGCTGGGCGTGACGGGGCGAAATTTCTTGAGCGCCATTCTATACTCCCTCGAACACGTCGATCACCTCGCCCTTGGCGAGCGTGACGATAGCCTTCTTCCAGTCGGAGCGCTTGCCGACCGACCGACCCACGCGCCGGTCCTTGCCCAGGATGTTCATCGTGTTTACCGAGCTCACGTGGACCTCGAACATCTTCTCCACGGCCCGCTTGATCTCGATCTTGGTCGCTCCACGCGACACCTGGAACACGAACTGCGGCTGGATCTCACCCTCTTTTCCCTGATGCCTCTTCCGGATGCGGCCCGGGTTGAACTGCAGCCGGGACGTTTCTTCGGTGATGACCGGTCGAATCAGGATCTCGCGTGGCGCGCGGCTCATGAATCCTCCTCGGCGTCGTCGTTTCCATCGTCGCCACTGAATGCGGACTCCTCGACGATCACTACGTCGGACCAGAGGATGTCGTAGGCGGAAGCTTCTCCCCACGGCCGCACCTCGACGCCCTGGATGTTCCGGGAGGAGAGATACAAGTCGTGCTTCACTCCGTCCGTCAGGATCAGCACGTTGCCGACCTGCAGCTCGAGGGCCTCGAAAAGACCGACCAACGTCTTCGTGCTCGGCGACTCGAAAGCGAACGGCTCCACTACGATCAGCGCGCCCTCGGCAGCCCGCGCGTTCAGGGCGGAACGTATGGCGAGCCGGCGGACCTGCTTCGGGACGCGAACGCGATAGCTGCGGGGCTGCGGTCCGAATACGACCGACCCACCTCTCCACAGGGCAGACCGTATCGAACCAGCCCGGGCGCGGCCCGTGCCCTTCTGACGCCACGGCTTTCGGCCACCGCCATGCACGGTGTGCCGCGTCTTCGTGGCGTGCGTGCCCTGGCGCTGGTTGGCCCGGTAAGCCGTAATGACCTCGTGCAGGACGCTCTCGTTCACCGTGCCGTCAAACACGGCGTCGGGCAGCTCGAAGTCGGCCGCGCGCGCCTTGCCTGTCGTCGAATATGCTTTCGCCTTCATGCTCTCTCTCTTCGACTTCCCGGCGGAGATCAATCGCTCAGGCGGAGCGAATGAGAACCACGTTGTGACGCGCACCCGGCACGGAGCCGCGGATGAGCATCAGGTTCTTCTCCGGATCGATCATCTCGATGCGCCGGTTCGTCGCTGTACGCTGTGTTCCGCCCATCTGGCCGGACATCTTGCGGCCCTTGATCACTCTGGACGGGTCCGTGCCGGGCCCGATCGATCCAGGCTTCCGCAGAACGGAGCTGCCGCCGTGGCTCGCCCGCGATCCAGCAAAATTGTGCCGCTTCACCGTGCCCTGAAATCCGCGGCCCTTGGTCACTCCGGTGATCTTCACCCGCTGCCCGACTTCGAACAGGTCCACCGTCAGGCTCTGGCCGGCCTCGTACTCCATGCCCTCTTCGATCTCGAACTCGGCCAGCACCCTGGGCGCGTAGTCGAGACCCGCGCGTGCGGCGTGTCCGGCCTCCGGCTTCGTGACGCGACGCTCACGCTGCGCCCCGAAACCGATCTGGATCGCCTCGTAGCCGTCCGTCTCCGTCGTCTTGATCTGCACGATGGGGCACGGCCCGACCTCGAGAACGGTGCAACCGACGGCCTTTCCATCCTCCGTGAAGATCTGGGTCATCCCCACCTTCTTTCCAATCAAACCAGGCATGTCACTGCACCTTGATTTCGACGTCGACGCCAGCGGCGAGGTCGAGCTTTGTCAGCGCATCCACCGTCTGCGGGCGGGTGTCGTAGATATCGATCAGCCGCTTGTGCGTCTTGAGCTCGAACTGCTCCCGCGACTTCTTGTCCTTGTGCGGACTCCGGAGCACCGTGTACAACTGGCGCCGCGTCGGAAGCGGGATCGGTCCCCTCACGGACGCTCCCGTCTTCTGCGCCGTGCGCACGATATCCGCCGCCGTCTGATCGATGACCGCCGCGTCGAAGGATCGCAGCCGAATCCGAATCTTTTCCGCCATGTCTCTCTCGTCTGTTCCTATCAGCCCTTGCGCCGGGTCGCGGCGCGGGATCGAAGCCGCTGCCGTTACTCGATAATATCCGTGACGACGCCGGCACCGACGGTGCGGCCGCCCTCACGAATCGCGAACCGCAGCTCCTTGTCCATCGCGATCGGAGCAATCAGTTCCACGTCCATGTTCACGTTGTCGCCCGGCATCACCATCTCC
>JAUVTH010000159.1 GCA_030601615.1 Gemmatimonadota bacterium | reverse complement strand
TCGAGTCGCCACACGCGATGATACGGCTCACCCGTGACGTCATCGATGGTAGCGTCCTCACCGTACAGACGACCCTCGGAGTCGATGTACAGCTGGTGCGTGCGCACCCCGATGACAACGACCGTGCGGCTCCCGGTAGGTGAAATGCGCCACACGTTCTGGAGGTCCGAGTAGTAGACGAAGCCGCGGCTGTCCGTGACCACACTGACCGACGGTTGGGCGTCGAGGCTGCCCGCGATCGCTCCCAGGGCCAGAACGGCCAACGGGAGTCGTGACCGGCTTCTCATGCTTGCATCTCCCATCTTGCCGTGGAACGCTCAGGCACGTTGGCGAGGTGCAGGCGGTCCCGGCAAGTCACGTCGTCACGGGACCACTCAACTCTATACCAGGTCCGAGGCCTCCTCCCACACTTCCGCCTCGAACGCCTGGAGGAGGACCCCGTCCCACTTCCATGCGCCCACGGGTAGGCCCGCCTTCACGCAAAGGCCATCCAGAAATGCCTTCCGGTCCCAACCCTGGGCAACCGGTACCTGTGGAAGTAGCAGACCCGCCCCACCATCCCCCGTCAGCACCAGACCGTGCGTCCCGATGATCACGTCTTCCGCATCGATCGGCTCGGGCGGCGCCAGTGCGCTGATCTCGAAACGAACGACGGGCAACTCGTCGTGTGCCAGAGGTGAGAAGCGGGGATCCTCCAGGGCCGAGACCACGGCTACGTTCCGAACACACTCCGGCAGTGGCCGCCGCGCCGGAAACTCGCCCCGACAGCCCCGGAGCTGGCCGGTGCCCGGATGGCGAATCGTGACGAAGGCGCCGCGGGGCTCGGAAAGAGATCTCAGCTCAGGCACGATCTCCGGCGGCGCCTGCCCGGCAAGAGCTTGTGCGACCGCCTCGCGGGCGAGGATCAGCAGAGCCCTCCGCTCGGGCGCCGAAGTGATCCTCACCGAGTCACCGCCGTGCGCGGCTCGAGGCGCGCTACCCAGCCGCCGCCTGGGGCGAGCTCAGCCACCAACGTGTCCGTCGGTCCGACACTGCTCTCGACTCGGGCGTAGTCCTGGGGATTCCGGTCCGCGTTGGGACCGTCCCGGAAGATTTCGGCGGACCACGCACCATCAGCGAGGAAGCCGAGATCCAGGATCAGATCGCGTGAATCCCAGTCCGTCATCGCACCGATGTACCAGACATCTCCCGACCTTCTGGCCACGGCCACGTAGTCACCGACCCGTGCCGCCAGCACGCGGGTTTCGTCCCACACGGTCGGGACCTCGACGATGAATCCCGTGCACTCAGACTCTCGCAGGTAGTGTGTGGGCGAGTCCGCGAGCATCTGTAACGGGCTCTCAAACACCACGTACATCGCCATCTGGTGAACACGCGTGCCGAGGCTCATGGGACGGTCGAACACGGGCTTGAACTGGTCTTCGGTCGCATTGATCATCGCGCCCGGAGTGTAATCCATCGGCCCGGCCAGCATACGAATGAACGGCAGGGTCACATCGTGCTCCGGCGTCGGATACGGGCTCCATTTCACATGCTCGAGACCTCGCACCCCTTCGCGCGTGATGACGTTGGGCCAGGCCCGCCGCAACCCGGCAGGTTTGTAGGCGCCGTGGAAGTCCACCAACAGGTGCCTCTGCGCCGCCGCTTCCGCGATCCGCCAGTAGTACTCGACCATCGGCTGGTCGTCACGTTGCATGAAGTCGACTTTGATCCCGACGGCTCCCCAGGCCTCAAACCGGTCCAGCGCTTCATCGAGCCGGTCGTCGAGCGACTTCCACACAACCCACGGAATCAGTCCCACTCCTCGTTCGGCCGCATGGGCGAACAGCACCTCCAGATCGATGTCAGGATTCAGGTCCCACAGATCCGCCGGATTCGACCATCCCTCGTCCAGGATCACGTACTCAATGCCGTGATCCGCCGCGAAGTCGATGAAGTACCGGTACGTGTCCGTGTTCAGGCCCGTCCTGAAGTCGACCCCGGTCAGGTTCAGTGCGCTCCACCAGTCCCACGCGACCTGACCCGGCCGGATCCACGACGGGTCCTCCAGGCGGAGTGGAGACGCGAGTCGCCACACCATCGTGGTCCGGATCAGGTCCGCGTCCTCGTCCGCCACTACGAATACGCGCCACGGAAACGTCCGGGGTCCGCTCGTTCGGGCGAGGAAACCCTCCCGGCTGACCACCCGTACCGTGCGATCGTTCACCTGTTCGATTTCCGCCGGGTACGCCGGCAGGACACCACGCAGCGCCGCCTCTCCCGTCCCTTCGAGATAGAGTCCCGGATACTCGTGGAGATCCGACTCAGTGATCGCGATCTTCGGCCCGTCCTCCCACCCTACGAGTACGGGCATGCTCGCCATCTGGCCGGCCGCGACACCGCTCGAGGGCAGCCGCTCGTAGAGCCGTTCGGAATGGGTCAGGTAACTCTCTTCGGTCGGAAACCACAACTCCGGATCGCCTGCGAACCGGACGCTGAATTCCTCGGCCGCGACCGTGATCGATCCTTCAACATCCGCTCGGAAGCGGTAGGCAACCCCGTCATCGTAGGCGCGGAGATCGAGGCCCCATCCGTTCTCGAAGTCCAGGGAAAGGGAGGAATAGCGGTTCCGAACGGTGGCTGCCTTTTCACGCACGACCGGTTCCAGCCACTCATCAACCCTGGCCCGCCGCTCATCGATCACGTGCGCGCCGGAACCGACCACCGTTCCATCCTCCATCCGAAGCGAGATCGGGGACCGCTCCACGAGAACGCGCCCGTCCAGGGCAATCCGATACGTCAGCGGGTCGCCTGCCCATGTGGCAATCTCCACTCGCCCGTCGGGAGAGGTCACCTGATAGGATGCGACTTCCTGGGACACTGCCTGCTGACTGACGAACACGACGGACAGGACCAGCAGGGCTGGCAGAGCTCTTCCGTTCATTTGGCTGGGCGCCTCGCATCAGGAGTAAACACGACGATACAGCCCGTTGATCGTCACCCTCAGGCCGGTCTCGGTATCGACTTTGACGACCTCCGTGGGGGCGGCGACCTTGAGCCCATGCCGGACCATCTCCAAGTCGAGATCGTCGGCTTCGAGCAGAAAATGCCGGCCCGAGTGGAAGCCGAGATACACGTGCTCCTCGTCGGGCACCTCTTCCAGAGGATGGCCGTCGGGACGGGTTCGCGGACTCCACACCGCGCACAGAAAAAGTCCACCGTCTCTAAGAACACGGGCGATCTCGGTCACCGCCCGTAGCCACTGGATCCTGGAGCCGGCCTGGTGCAGGACACCCAGGGCCACGACCATGTTGACCGAACCGTCCGACAGGAAACTCAACTCGTCCATCGATCCGACGAGAACTCGACGTTCTGCGTCGGACCCGCCCAGAATCGCGCCCACCCGTTGCCGCGTGCGTTCGACCATGGCCACAGAGCTGTCGACCGCGAGCACATCGAACCCGCGTTCCGCCAGCACGACCGTGTTTCGGCCCGCGGCACAGCCGAGGTCCAGGATCCGCACCCGACCCGGCTCCACGTACTCGTCCAGCAGGCCGAGAAGGCGCACGTCCGGATCCCGATTCGCGAATCTCTCCACTGCCTCCGGGCTCTCCCAGAACGGTGTGTCGCCAGTCTGGTCTGTCATCTATCCCCTACTCGGGCAGAAACTCGGCCGGGACTTCGATGCCGGCCCGATTGCTGTCGAAGATCCAGCTCGTGATCCACCACCGCTGCCCGTCGTTGTGGAGCTGGATGCTGTTGATACCGCGGCTGAACACCTCACCGCCCGGCTCGCGGCTGGAGGCGTACGTGCTCCACACGTGCGCTACGCTCCCGAACCGCTGCACCACTCTGTGAATTTCCCATTCGTAAAACGGCTCATCCTCGGGCGCGCCGAAATGGTCGTGGTACTCCCCGAGCGTCATCGTCAGGATCGTCGAAGATCCGTCAGCACCTGTCTCGGCGATCGCGACGAGCGCATCCGGGTGGTGGATCCACTCGTCGCGTGCTCGATCGGCCGGTTCTCCCGCCGCACGCGAAACGACCTCGTAGTATGCGTCCAGGATGCCGTCGAGCGTCTCGACGTCGTCCGGACTTCCACCGCCTTCCTGAGCGAAAACCGTCGCTGGACCGAGAAGAACCGTGGCCGCCAGCGTGAGGGCGATCCATTTCATACCGCCTCCTCCGTTGTCGAACGTGATGACCGTTTCCCCGTCAGCGCCGGCACGGAAGGTGGCGCTCCACGATTTCGACGATCTCATGCGGGCTCCCCGCGACCTCGTCGGGCTGCGTGGACCAGGTGTGCGTCGACTCACCTCCGTACAGCACGGCGATGCTCTTCAGGTCGATGTCGAGCCCGCGCGCCGCCAGTTCCCGCCTCGATTCGGCGACGCACTGTGTATCGGTCGGATGGTCGCCGATATAGAAGGCCATTCCCGGGGCCAGATCCGTCAACGCCTCCAG
>JAUVTH010000231.1 GCA_030601615.1 Gemmatimonadota bacterium | reverse complement strand
TTCCGTACGTGACAACCCGAAACGCGGAATTCGAACGCCCATGACCTACCGACCACTTCCTGCCAGCGTCGTCGCGCTGGAAGACGAGGTCCAGAGGACCTGGGAGGACGAGAAAACATTCCACCGGAGCCTCGAGCTCAGGAGGGGCGCGCCCGAGTTCGTGTTCTACGAAGGGCCGCCGACGGCGAACGGCAGACCGGGCGTCCATCACATCATCTCGCGCACCATCAAGGACACGGTCGCCCGGTATCGAGCAATGACGGGCTGGCACGTGACTCGAATCGCCGGTTGGGACACTCACGGGCTTCCCGTGGAGATCGAGGCGGAGAAGCAGCTCGGCATCTCTGGAAAACCGGAGATCGAGAAAATCGGAATCGCGCGTTTCAACCAGGTGTGCCGCGAGAACCTGTTTACGTACAAGGAGGACTGGGAGCGGTTATCTCGGCGTATCGGCTACTGGCTGGATTACGAGAACGCGTACATGACGTGCACACCGGAGTACGTCGAATCCGTTTGGTGGGCTCTCGCCGAGATTCATCGCAAGGGCCTCCTCTACAAGGGATACAAGGTGCTGCCATACTGTCCGCGGTGCGGCACCGGTCTCTCGAGTCACGAGGTCGCGCAGGGATACCGGGTAGTATCCGAGCCGTCGGTGTACGTCAAGTTCCGCCTTGAGGACGATCCGGCTGGAGCCTCGATCCTGTCTTGGACGACGACGCCGTGGACGCTTCCGGGGAACGTGGCTCTCGCCGTGGGTGAGGACATCGATTACCTCCGGGTACGGATCCGCGAACCGCGAGAGGACGATGAACCCTCCTCTGGATTCCCGAAGGGAGCGAGTCCGGGCGAAGAGCTGATCGTGGCGTCCGAGCTGGTGCCCGACGTTCTCAGGCATCCTTACGACGTCGTCGAGGTCGTGACCGGGGCCGACCTGGTGGGGAAGAGGTACCGACCCCTGTTTCCCGGTGCTGTGGATGCCGGCGGAAACGAAAGGGCGTGGACCGTGCTCGCGGCTGATTTCGTCACGACCGAGGAGGGCACAGGAGTCGTCCACACCGCGGTCATGTACGGAGAGGACGACTTCAACCTGGGAACCAGGGAGAGACTCCCGATGCAGCACACGGTGGACCCGGACGGCCGATTCGTCGACCGGGTGCCCGGCGGCCTCGGTGGCCGTTTCGTCAAGGATGCGGAGACGGACCAGATGATCATCGATGGGCTCGCGGACGCCGACCTCCTGTATCGCAGGCAGATGTACGAGCACAGCTATCCGCATTGCTGGCGCTGCGACAGCGCGTTGCTCTACATGGCACGAGACTCGTGGTATATCCGCACGACCGCGGTAAGGGAGAGGCTGCTGGAGAACAACGCGGCGGTCGACTGGCACCCGCCCGAGATCGGAACCGGCAGGATGGGCGAGTGGCTCTCGGGCAACGTGGACTGGGCCGTATCGCGCGATCGATTCTGGGGGACGCCCCTCCCGGTGTGGGTCTGCGACGCCGACGAGTCGCACGTCCACGTGATCGGGTCGTTCGCCGAGCTCGGTGAGTGTACGGGCGGGATTCCGACCGACTTCGACCCGCATCGTCCCGAGATCGACTCCATGACCTGGTCCTGCTCCGAGGAAGGCTGCACCGGCACCGTACGGAGGGTGCCGGAAGTGATGGACGCGTGGTTCGATTCGGGCTCCATGCCGTTTGCCCAGTGGCACTATCCGTTCGAGAACGAGGACGCGTTTGCGACCCACTTCCCGGCGCATTTCATAGCGGAGGGAGTCGATCAGACGAGAGGTTGGTTCTATTCGCTCCTCGCGATCTCGACCCTGGTGTTCGACAGTTCGGCGTATCTAAGCGTCGTCGTCAACGATCTGATCCTGGACGAGCACGGTCAGAAGATGTCCAAGTCCCGAGGGAACGTGGTGGATCCCTGGGAGGCCGTAGCCGAGCACGGAGCGGACGCGATCCGGTTCTATCTCCTTTCCTCGAGCAATCCATGGCTTCCGAAGCGCTGGGACGGCGAGGCCCTGAAGGAGACGAACCGCAAGCTGTTCGACACCCTGCGGAGCACTTATCGCTTCTTCGCGATGTACGCAGACCTGGAAGATTGGCAGCACGAGGACTCTGGAGCGGATCCGGTGTCGGCGAGAGCTCCGGTCGATCGGTGGTTACTCAGCCGCCTCGACGACCTCGTGACCTCCGTGAGGAGCGACTTCGATACGTACGATCTCACGCGGGCGGCCCGTCGCATCGCGACATTCGTGCTGGACGACCTTTCGAATTGGTACGTGCGGCAGACCCGGGATCGTTTCTGGGCGACCGGTCAGGACAACTCCGCGGATGTAAAGCAGGGGACCTCGAACGCGTTCGCCACGCTGCACGAGGCCCTGGCCACGACCGCGCTGGTCCTGGCCCCCATCGCACCGTTCATCTCGGATTGGTTGCACCGTGAGCTGACCGGAACATCGGCCCACCTCACGGATTACCCGGAGCCAGCGAGCCGGCGCGACGAGGATCTCGAAAGGCGCATGGAGGACGTGCGGCGTTTGTCCACGCTCGGGCGCGCGGCTCGCGAGGAGGCGGGCATCAGAGTCCGACAGCCTCTCGGGTCCCTGCAGGCAGTCGTACCGGGTGGTCGGCGACCGGGACCAGAGCTCGAAGCGATCCTCCGCCAGGAACTGAACGTCAAGGAAGTTGTATTCCCGTCCGGCAGTGACCATATTATACGGCTATCTGCGAAACCTGAATTCGGGAAGTTGGGGCCCCGGTTCGGTTCGCTGACGCCTCGGGTGGCGCGCGCGATCGCCGATCTGGACGCGGACTCCGTCCGTCGACTGGAATCGGGGGAAGTCGCGTCCGTGACGGTGGACGGAGAGGTTCTTGAGGTCCGTGCGGAGGACGTCACCGTGGTCGAGGAGGCGTCAGGAAGCTTGAAAGTACAGGCGCACGAGGGTTATCTGGTCGGGTTGGACGCATCGATCACGCCAGAGTTGGAGGCGGAAGGTCTGACACGGGAGGTCGTCAGCCGGGTGCAGCGCCTGCGGCGGGACTCGGGGCTGGAGGTCAGCGACCGCATACGGCTCGGGCTGGCAGCGTCGCCGGGTCGCCTGGCTTCTGCTGTGGAGACGCACGGCGACTACATCGCAGGCGAGACGCTGGCCGTTGCCGTGACACGGAACCTCGGCGAGACTGAGGAGCTCGAGCATACCGCTCGCGTCGAGATCGAAGGTGAGAGCATCACGCTCGGATTGAGCCGGACCTGAGAGCCGCGTGCCGAGCTGTAATCGAAAGCAAGACACTCTTGAGGTTAGATCGGGGAACCGGGATGAAGAAGAAGGACCTGAATCAGATTGAGAAGCGACTGCTTCAACTGAGAGAGCGGGCGCTGAAGGACCTTGGCCACTTCGACGAGTCGTTCTCGAGCAACGTGCAGGAGTCGGACGGAGACCTGTCGGCCTACAGCTTCCACATGGCTGACCAGGGAACGGACGCGATGGAGCGGGA
>JAUVTH010000192.1 GCA_030601615.1 Gemmatimonadota bacterium | reverse complement strand
ACCCGCTCCGAGGTAATACGTACGAGCGTCGCGATCGAAGATGATCGTGAACGCGGTATTCAGGATTCGCATGTGCTCCGAGCCCTCGATCTGCCGCATCCGGGGCTCGCCGTCGATGGTGACGAGGATCGCCGGTTCCATGGAGAACACGATGATCGGCGGGTCCATGTTCAGGCCCTCGGCCGCCTCCCGGCGAGTCTCGGCCAGCTTGAGATCCGTGAGGAGTCGGTCCATCGAGATGTCGAGGGCCCAGGCCGGGATCTCACGCTCGAGAAGCCGTGCGAGCGATTCCTGGTGCTCTTCGTTCGCGCCCGGAAAGCCGACGCGAGTCACATCGAGGTCGTCGATCACGGCAGTCCGCTCGTCTCGATCCGTCACGAGGCGGGCCTCGAACCACACCGTGCCGAAAACGGGCTCCTGGTCCGTCGGCGTCACGGACACCGCGACCCGCCCGGAGAGCGTGTTGCCCTCGAAGGTGTCGGTCTGGGGCTGGTAGACCACGACCAATCCACCGTCCACAGGGATCTCGCGCGGCCAGCCCTCGACTGGCTCCTCCTGAAGCGCCTTCCAGGCGGCGCCTGACGCCACGAGAAGCAGTCCGACAACCGCGGCAAAGCGCAGCCGGCTATTTAAGATCTTGCGAAGCAGGGATGTCATCAGATCGAACCTCTTCGAGGATTCCAAGAATCGTTATCGGGTCAAGGTAGCGGGCTCGGTCGGCTCGCGCGTGGTTACGCGGCAAGGACTCCAGATGCGGGAGGCCGGTATCCTGATCCGCGCCGTCCGAGGCACCAGCAGAAACGAAAGCGGGCGCCACTTGGACGCCCGCTTTCTTGCCTCAGATTTCCGTACCCAACCCTATTGCGTGCCCGCCTTCTGCATGCTCTCGAGCACCTGGTCGATGCTGAAGCTCGCCGGCGTCTGTCTCGGTGGAAATTCCTGAAACGTGCTCAGGAAGTTGCCGACCAGAACCTGGGCCGGAACAAGCAGGCAGAGACGACCGAGGCGCCACTGAGCGTAGCGGATGGACTCGTGGTCGGCACGCTCGAACGGATCGGTGCGCAGATTGAAGATCTTCGGCACCCGAAGGGCGACGAACGGCGCCTCCCAGACGTTGAAACCGTGCTCCCGCTGCTCGGCGAACACGACCTTCCACTTGTTGTAGCGCAGACCGACCAGGTTACCGTCGTCGCTGAAGTAGACGAACTCGCGCCGCGGAGTTTCCGTCGTCTCACCGAGGAGCTAGGGGAGGAAGTTGTACCCGTCGAGGTGAACCTTGAACGTGCGGTCGCCTACCTGTTTGCCCGCCAGGAGCTCCTCCTTGACGTTCGGCTCGCCTGCGACGGCCAGGAACGTGGGCATCCAGTCGAGTTGCGAGATGATCTCGTTCGAGACCTGCCCCGCGGCGATCTTCCCTGGCCACCGGATCATCGCCGGCACGCGGTAGCCGCCCTCCCAGTTCGTGTTCTTCTCGCCCCGGAACATGGTCGTTCCACCATCCGGCCAGCTGAACGTCTCGGCGCCATTGTCGGTGGAATAGTAGACGATCGTATTGTCCGTGATGCCGAGCTCGTCGAGCAAGTCCAGAAGCTCTCCGACGTGACCGTCATGCTCGACCATTCCGTCCGCGAAGACGCCGAGTCCGGTCACACCCTCCGACGCTTCCTTGAGGTGCGTCCAGATGTGCATGCGCGTCGTGTTGAACCACACGAAAAACGGCTGATCCGCATCGTTCGCTCGACGAATGAAGTCGGTCGCCAGGTCCATGACCTCCTCGTCGATCGTCTCCATGCGCTTGCGGGTCAGTGGGCCCGTGTCCTCAATGCGGCCGTCGGCGTAGCTGTGAATCACGCCGCGCGGACCGAAGCGCTCCTTGAACTCCGGATCCTGAGGATAGTCCTCGTTCTCCGGCTCTTCCTCGGCATTGAGGTGATACAGATTGCCGAAGAACTCGTCGAACCCGTGGTTCGTGGGCAGCATCTCGTCCAGGTCGCCGAGGTGATTCTTGCCGAACTGACCCGTGGCGTAACCGTGTGGCTTGAGTAGCTCGGCGATCGTGACGTCCTCGCGTTGAAGCCCGAGATCGGCGCCCGGGAGTCCGACTTTGAGCAGACCCGTCCGGAAGCCCGACTGGCCGGTGATGAATGTGGACCGGCCCGCAGTGCAGCTCTGCTCACCATACGCATCCGTGAAGACCATGCCCTCGTCTGCGATGCGATCGATGTTCGGCGTTTCGTAGCCCATCATGCCCATGTTGTAGGCGCTGATATTGAACTGGCCGATGTCGTCGCCCCAGATGACGAGGATGTTGGGACGGTCCTGCGCGGCGGCGGGCACGGCCAACAGCAGGGCGGCCAGCGTACCCAACAGGGCAGGGAAGATCCTTCGGTTCATGAGTCTAATCTCCATAGAAAATGACACGGGGGACCGCACGGTGCGGCCCCCCGTTTTGATGTGCAATGGATGTGTGAGGAGGGTCCCGGTCGACGTCAGTCCGTCAGTTTCTTGAGCGCGTCCTTGAGACCATCCCACTGGCCCCTGGCCCAGTCTTTCAGTTCCTCGATTCCTTCGTGCGCGCGCACGAGAGCCAGGCGGCCGGCCACCTCATCCCAGTCCACTACGTTCCAGAACGCCTCGATGTAGTCCGGGCGCCGGTTCTGGTAGTTGAGGTAGTAGGCGTGCTCCCAGACATCGAGGCCGAGGATCGGCACCACGCCGTCGGTGAAGATCGGATTGTCCTGGTTCGGGGTCGACGTGACGATCAGGCTGTCCGAGCCGGCGCACAACCAGGCCCAGCCGCTGCCGAACCGGGTCGCCGCCGCGGCGCTGAACTGCTTGTGGAACTCGACGAATGAGCCGAACGAGTCGTCGATCGCCCCACCGAGCAATCCGCCCGGCGTGCCACCGCCATTCGGGCTCATGTTCGTCCAGAACAGCGAGTGGTTCACGTGCCCGCCGCCGTTGTTACGGACGGCCGTGCGAATGCTCTCCGGGATCGAGTCCAGGCTCAGCAACAGCTCGAGCGCCGTCAGGCTCTGGAGCTCCGGGTGACCCTCCAGGGCGGCGTTCAACTTGTTGACGTAACCCTGGTGATGCTTGGTGTAATGAATCTCCATCGTGCGCGCGTCGATATGCGGCTCGAGCGCGTCGTACGCGTACGGAAGTTTCGGCAAAACGTGTGACATATTCACTCCATTTCAGGATTCATTGGCGGCTGAAGTACACCAGTCTACGACAACAGGTGGTTGGAAGGGGAGCCCAGCCAAGCCAGGGTTGACGCCAGAGTGTTTTCCTGTATTGTCTAACTCTATTGTCAAACACTCTGGATAGGGCCGAGCCGTGACTACGCACGAGACAGGTTCACACGCCGCGCCGGATTCCGAGGTCGCCGACACGGAGGCTCGCATCTTCGAGGCGGCGCTCCGCGTGTTCGCGCGGAAGGGCAAGGATGGAGCGCGTCTCCAGGAAATTGCGGACGAAGCCGGCATCAATCGCCCGCTGCTCCATTACTACTTCCGCACCAAGCAGAAGCTGTATGAAGCGGTGGCCGCGCACATGTTCGCACAGTTCATCCAGAGCTTCGACGCGCCGTCCTACGATGGACCGTTCGCCGACGTCCTCAAGGTCTTTATCGATCACTATGTCGATAACATCCGCGAGCACCAGCACATGGCGAAGTGGATGGTCGCCGAAAACATGGCCGGCAACCCATTCCTCGGGGAGCGCCTCGCAGAGGCTTTCGCAACGGAGGGGTCGCCGCAGCGTCACATGGAAGAAGCGATCCTGAAGGCGGGCGAGCGGGGCGAGATCCGGCCCGTCAACCCGAAGCAGCTGATGCTCACGATCGTTTCGGCGTGCGTGTTCTTCTTCATCCAGCTGCCGACGGTGAAGATGCTCAATCCGCTCGCCCGCGATGACTTCGATGCGTTCGTAGAGGCCCGGAAGGAGCACGTGTTCGAGGT
>JAUVTH010000148.1 GCA_030601615.1 Gemmatimonadota bacterium | reverse complement strand
ATCGAGTGGGAGTAGGGGCGAAATCCCCGCTGCAACGCATCGCGACGTTGCTAGTGGTCGTTCTGATCGCGGCGACGCTGCTACGCGTGTGGGACAGGATGCGGTCTCCGCCGGAGCCGATCGCCCCGGAAGTGGTCGAACGCCCCGACCTGGTCAAGTGGGACATGCCCGGCTGCTACGCTCTTCGCGTCGACCCGTGGGACTGGACCTCCCCGTCTCCGGACACGAGCGAGCTCGAGGTGCCCGCGTTCCTGACGCCTCCGACCCGGGTTCGGCTGCTGGCGGATTCGACCGATCAGTGGCGTCGATCGAGAACCACGTATCGGGCCGTTCCGCTCACCGGCGATCACGACCCCCGCATGGGTGAGTACATGCGCTGGGTGGTGCGGGCCGACACGCTGTGGCTTCTGTGGTCGGATGGACGAGCCGGTGGTGGGATCGCGCTCCGGCAAGCCGGCGACAGCCTGCTGGGCCGGGCGCGCGCTTTCGACCGGATGCAGGAGTTGGACGGAGACGCCCGGGCTGCTGCCTGGCGTATCGATTGTGCGACCCTGGAGCGACGGTCTACGGAGCGCCGGCCGCGCCGTTAGCTTGCCACCGGCCCGGGTTCTCCGCTTGGAATCCGCATCATCCGCAGCCACTCCTCCGACTCGTTGCAGATCCGGCACACCCGGTTGAATGCCGTGAAGCCGTGCAGCTCCACGTGCGGAGTGAGGTAGTCCGGCTTGGACGGCTCGTCCTGCATCAGGTCCGTGGACAGGTATTTCTTGTTGTCGTCGGGGAACAGGGTGACCACGACGGCGTCGGACCCAAGCTTATCCTGAAGCATCGCCGCACCGACAAAGTTGGCTCCCGATGAGATCCCGACGCCCAACCCCACCTCGGTAGCCAGCATCTGCGCCATCAGGATGGCATCTCCGTCATCCACGTCGACGATCTCGTGCAGCTCCGACAGGTCCACGATCGGAGGGATGAACTCGTCCGAGACCCCCTGGATGCGATGTTGGCCCACCCGGCAGCCCGTCCTGAGAGTCGGTGAGTTCGAGGGCTCGAGCGGATGGATCGTCACGTCCGGGTGTTGAGAGCGCAGGTAGCGCCCTACTCCCATGACCGTTCCTCCGGTTCCCACGCCGGCAACGAAGGCGTCCGGCTTCAGTCCATGCGAGTCCAGCTGGTAGTGGATCTCCGGGCCGGTCAACGTCTCGTGGGCCTCGCAGTTGTCCTCGTTGGCGAACTGTCCAGGCAGGAATGAACCGGGCGTCTCGTGCGCCAGCTCCTCTGCCTTCTCGATGCTGCCGAGGAATCCCCCGTCCTCCCGGCTCACCGGGTGGATGGTGGCGCCGAACGAGCGAAGAAGATTCACCCGTTCCATGCTCATCCAGTCGGGCATGAAGATGGCAACCGGGTGTCCGAGGGCGCGTCCCACGGCGGCGAACGAGATGCCGGTGTTCCCGCTGGTCGCCTCGATGATGAGCGCGCCCGGCTGGATCGTCCCGCGCTCGTACGCGCAACGCAGGAGGTGGAGGGCCATCCGGTCCTTCACGCTCCCGGTCATGTTGAGGTTCTCGCTCTTGGCGAAGATGCGGCGCCGCTCGCCCCGGAACGTGTAGTCAATCGCGAGGAGGGGTGTGTTGCCGATAAGTCGGCGCAGGCCGTGAAAGCGGGCCTCGATCCCGGCGGGCAAGCTGGTCATGACAGTCGCTCCGTGGCGGTCCGCGTACGTGCCGGCGTTCAGGCCTCGCTCAGGTGTATCTGCGGGTCCTCAGGGTCCGGCCGGTACAGCACCACGGTTCGGCCGATGACCTGTACCAGGTGGGCGTCCTCGATGCTTGACACCAGGGTCTCGCCGGTGGCCTGGGCGTCCGTCGGCGCCGAGTCGAGGACCTTCACCTTCAGGATCTCTCGCGTGTTAAAGGCCTCGCGGACAGCAACGACGGCCCGCTCAGTGACGCCGTCCTTTCCGACCTGGAAGATCGGCTTCAACGGGTGGGCGAGCGACTTGAGACTGGCTCGCTGGCCCGGGGTCAGAGAGTCGATGACGCTTCTTCCGGTTTGAGTGCAGTGGTTTGCCCGCGGAACATAGACCGCGGGCGGCTGACACTCCAGCCGTGACCTGGCCGTAGGGACTTGTGAGACTTCCCCCTTCACCCGGAGCGATTCATGAGTGAGCCGCCGCGGGCCACCGACGGAATCACGATACGCGAGTCCGTCGCTGCGCTCACCTACTTCGGCGTTTACCTGGCCTTCAGCTTCTGGAATCCCGGCTCCGAGATCCGCCACTACCTCACGCTGGTCGCCGGGCCCCTGCTGCTCGTGATTCTCCTGCGGGCGCGAAATCCGGCGACCCGCCGTCTCTCTCCCGTGTTGGCCTCATTCGGCCTGCGGCGGGGCAACCTCCGAGCCGGTGTTGGCTGGGCCCTCGGCGCGGGGATCCTGCTCGGCCTGTTCCAACTCACGCAGCGAAGCGCGGGCCCCGAGCTGTGGGAGCTGATTCGGACGGGGAAGGCCCTGTACGTGTTTCCGCTCGCGGCCGCGTTCGGTCTGCTGACGGCCGGATTCACGGAGGAGTTCTTTTTTCGCGGATTTCTCCAGACGCGCGTCGAGCGGATTACCGACTCGCCGTGGATCGCGGTCCTGCTGGTGACCCTCGCCTTTGGCCTGTACCACGTTCCGTATGCCTACCTGAATCCCAACTGGCCGACGGAGGGTGATCTTCCTGCGGCCTTCCTGGTCGCCATGGTGGAGGGCGGGCTCGGGGGCATCATCCTGGGCGGGGCTTACGTGTTATGGAAGAGGAACCTACTCGCGTGTATCGTGCTCCACGGGATGATAGATGCCGTGCCCATCATGACCATGATCAAGTTCGGGGGCTCGGGAGGGGGCTAACGGGTGGAGGGCCAATGACGGCCGATACGACAGCCAAAATCGCGTCCTTCGCGATTATGTACCTGGCTCGGGTTCGGCATGAGGAGGCCCTTCTACTAGAGGCGTTCGGGGCTGAATACAACTCCTGCATGGAGCGCACCGGGCGTCTGTTTCCCGCAAGGAGGAGGTCTGCATGACCGCATCGAGACGCGGATCGTTGCTCCTCTCGCTCGCCGTTGCACTCGGTACGCCTGCTGGCTCCCGGGCCCAGGAAGGCGCCGGCGGAGGCGAATCCGACTATCCGGTCACGGCCCGGGTCCTCATCGACGGCGCCTTCGAGCGCTGCGAGGGCATCGCGTTCAACGGCGAGGGGGATCTGTACGTAGCCGGTAACGCTGCCCTATGGCGAGTCGATACGGACGGCTCTGTCACGAAGATCGCTGAAATGTACACGAACCTGGGCCTCGCCCCGATCGGCGAGCGGGACATCCTGATGGCTGATTTCGGGCCCACCAACCGGTTCAACCTCGGGCCGAACGCCGACGGGATCGTGTGGCGCATCACGCCCGATGGAGACAAGACGCGCCTGCTCGACGGCGGCATAGGCGACCCGAACTTCGTGATGGTGCTTGAAGACGGGTCCTTCCTCGTCACCGATGACGCGACCGACGAGATCATCCTGGTCGACGCAGGCGGAGCTGCGCGGCTGTTCACCGACGCCGTTGGCCACCCGAACGGGATCGTCCTTTCAGCGGACGGACGCACGCTGTTCGTGGCCCAGATCTTCGAGAGCCTCCGGCCGATGGTCACCAGCGGGAAGCTGTGGGCTGTACCGCTGGAGGACGGGGAGGTGGCTGGACTTCCCGAGCTCGTCGTCGACCTTGGCGATCGAGCGGCCAACGACGGGATCGCGCTGGACGAGCACGGGCGCGTATATGTCGCAGCGAACGGCTACGGTCAGATCTGGCGTGTAGATCCTGCGACGACTGAATCGGTCCTGATCGCAGAGAACATGCCGGGGGCTGCCAGCATCGCGTTCGGCGCCGGCGAGTTCGACGAGGAGTCGATCTACATCACGTCGACGCGCACGGGGAAGGTGTGGGAGGTTCACGTCGGGGCCAGGGGCGCTCCGCTGCATCGCTGATACGGACCGACCCCGGGCGGGGCGGGGCGCGCCACATATCAGCCGCCGTTGGTTCGCGCGTCCCAGGAGTCCGCCACCCACCCGGAGATACCCTCGATACCCCCGAGAAGCCGATCACCGATCCATTCGAATCCACTCCCCACCAAGGTCTCGTCGAGGACGCCGGCCCACACGGCCACGACCGCCAGAACAACTACGACGAGCGCCGGCTTGAGGATCAACTTCACCATCTCCTTGACGACCACGAACGCGATGATGCCGAGAAGCAGGAAGAAAGTGATCGCGCCGATCAGCGACGAGGGGATGGTCGGGTCTTCCATGGCAGCGACTTCCGATTCAATGAATCCGGGTCCAGTATTTCCTACGACTCCAAACCGGCTCTAGATTCACCGTACTCACTTGATCGAGCGAGCGCACCTCCGCACTGAGAGTCGAGCCCATGTCTCTTCTTCAGCGACCTGCCAGCCTCTGCCTTATCCTCGTCCTTGCGATCGTCGGTTCGTCGCTCGTTTCTCCCCGGCCGGCTTCAAGCCAGGAGACCGCCGCAGGTGTGCCCGACCTGGACGCCTGGGTCGAACGAGCACGGGAGACCTTCGAAGTCCCAGGGATCGGCGTGACGATCGTGA
>JAUVTH010000194.1 GCA_030601615.1 Gemmatimonadota bacterium | reverse complement strand
TTGGGCAAGATGATTGGTGAGTGGACAGCCGTTCGCATTCGCGGAGACCGAGGCCCTCCGGCGCTCGATGGGGCCGGGTTGCTGGGTTGTATCGGTTCAATTCGAGGTGAAATGGAAGGAACCCGCTGGCACTACCGTTGGGTTCTCGACCCGGCGCGGTCGTCGAGAGATGGACTGCGTGTGGAGTTTCCACACGGATCCCCTCAAATGTTGCGGGTCGTGCAGGCCCTCGAGAGCAAGATTCCGCCTCCGGACACCCTGTATGCCGAACCCCTGAGCCAGGAGACGGATCTCGATGACGTGCAGACAGACGAAGAGATGGAGTTCTGCCTCGAGATGCTGTGGCGGTATTCGGAGTTCCTGGCGGACTTGCGTGGGCGTAATCCGTCACTGACGGCATCCGGCATCCGGGACCTGACGCCTGGCGCTTTCCTGACCTTCGTGACGGGCGATCGGCGGCATCTCGAGAGCGCAATGGACGAGCAGGGGGTGCGCAGCATTCCGACAGTCGCCTTCGGGAGGGCGATCGGGTTGATCCGAGAGGCGGGCCTGCGATACCAGGCGCCGCCCCGAGACCGGGACGATGCGTGCTCGGCGGCCCGGATCCACCACCTGGCCGGTTGCACGTTCGCGTCGCGCTACTACCCGTTCCGCCGCGCCGGATGAGCAAGCGGCTGTCCTTCCTCGGGATCGCCCTTGCAGTGGGGGGAATCGCGGCCGGACTGGGATACGTCATCGGCTCCGATCTTCAGGATGCCGGGGCCGATTCCGTGGGTGCCTGGGGCCTCGACCTGGACCATTCCGCACCCGCGTGGCTGGAGATCCCGGCGCCCGATGTCGAGTTCCGCACGGCCGAGGGTGGGACGGCCCGCCTGGCCGACTACCAGGGGCAGATCGTGCTCCTGAACTTCTGGGGCAGCTGGTGTCCTCCCTGCCTGATGGAGATCCCGCACCTGATCGAAGTCCAGGAGGCCCTCGTCGAGTTGGGCGGCACCATCATCGGGCCGGCCGTCGACTCAGGAAGCGCCGAAAAGGTGCTACGATTCGCCAGGGAGCGCGGCATCAACTACCCGGTCTGGATGTCGGACTACGAGACGGCCGTGGGACGTTTCGGAGCCGGTGGGTATCCGTTTACGCTCCTGATCGACCGGGACGGGATCATTCGAAAGCAGTACCTGGGCCCGCAGACGGCCCGCACCCTGCTTCGTGACATCGGGGCGCTGATCGTTCGGCCTCCGGAGCCGGATACGGCGGATCCGGTCTGAGGATAGCTCAGGTAACCGAGCTCCCGTCGGGATCCAGCAGCTGACCGCGATACAGGCGGGCGTACATCCCCCCCTCAGCCACCAGGTCCGCGTGCGTGCCCTCCTCTAGGATTCTCCCATCGTCGATCACGAGTACGCGGTCGGCTCGTTGAACCGTCTTCAGCCGGTGCGCGATGATCATCGTCGTCCGCTCCTGCATCACCGTCTGCAGCGCTTCCTCCACGAGCGCCTCGCTTTCCGTGTCGAGACTGCTCGTAGCTTCGTCCAGGATCAGTATCTCGGGTTGCTTGAGGAAGATCCGCGCGATGGCGATGCGTTGTCGTTGGCCGCCGGAGAGCCGGATGCCTCGCTCACCCACCATCGTCTCGTATCCTGCAGAGAGGTCCTGGATGAACTCGTGTGCGTGAGCGAAGCGGGCCGCCTTCATCACGTCGTCCGGAGTCGCCTCAGGTCGCCCGTAGGCGATGTTCTCGTAGATCGTATCTGCGAACAGAAGCGGTTCCTGCGGCACAATGCCGACGGCGGTCCTGAGCTCGATCAGGGGCAGCCTGCGGAGGTCTGCCCCGCGCAGCGTGATCACTCCCTGGGTCGGGTCCCAGAAGCGGGGAACGAGGGCCGCCAGCGTAGACTTGCCGGCGCCGCTCGATCCGACCAGCGCCACGATCTCACCGGGCCGGATCTCGAGTTCCAGGCTCCGCAGCACCCACGGCTCGTCGGGTCCGTAGCGGAACCAGACGTCCTGGAACACGAGGCCTCCCGGGTCACTGGCCGGGGGCAGAGCCTCCGAGTGACGGGGTTCCTTGATCGCGGGGTCGGTCTCGAGAAGTTCGAACACGCGCTGGGCTGCCCCCATCGCCTCCTGGTAGCCGCTGTACAGCGAAGCGAGGGCCGTAATGGCGGCCGCGACGGACACGGCGTACAGGAGGAACGACACCAGCTCGCCGGCCGTGATCTGGCCCTCCAGGACCAGCAGGCCGCCCTTCCACAGCACGACCACGATGCCGCCGAAGGCGATGAACGTGATTATGCCGAAGAACATGCCTCGGACCAGCGCGCGCTGGATGGCGATCCGCAGCGCACTCGCGATCCGACTGCCGTATCGCTGCTCTTCCCAACCCTCGCGCGTGAAGCTCTGCACGATCGGGATCTGGGTGAACGCCTCCTCCGCCGCGGCGTTGGACCTGGCCAGCTCGTCCTGTACCTGCGTGCTCTTGCCTCGCAGGATGCTGCCGAAACCGTAGGCGCTGAGGACCACGATCGGCGCGACAGCGATGGTCGTGACCATCAGGTCCGTGTGCAGGATGGCGAGCAGAGTGAGGGCCCCGACGAGATAGAGGATCTGCCTCAGGAACTCGGCCATCTGATGGCTCAGCACGATCTGCAGGGTGGAGCAGTCCGAGGCCAGTCGGCTCGTGAGTTCGCCGGAGCTGCGCTCGGCGTAGAATCCCGGCGACAGGGTCAGCAGATGTGCGAATAACTGGGTCCGGAGACCCGCGACCACCTTCTCCGCCGTGGCACTGAGCAGATACACCTGTACGAAGTTGAACACGGCCTGGGCCGCGAAGATGACCAGAAGGAGGATGGCGATCGAGTTCAAGGCTGCCGCATCCCGGTTCTCGAACGCCGCGTCCATCATGTGTCGCACTATGAGCGGGAAGGCGAGCCCGATCGCAGCGCTGATGACCAGGGCGATAGCTGCGATCGACAGGGCGGGGCGATACGGACGGAGGCGCGGCAGGAGCTGCCGAACCGCGAACAGCGAGAAGTGGGATCGACCCTCTCGGGGCGTGTTCATGGGTGGATTCCCGGTTTCATCATGGGCCCGCGGCATCTATCTTCCCGACCGTCGACGAGCGGAACCTACCGCTCGCCCGACGTCTGCACCATACGGGCAGAGCCTCCTCCCGGTGACGTCGCCAGCGGTGCTCAGCCCCGATCGAATGTCGAGCGAGGAGAGGCGTATCGTGCTTGATTCTAAGCGTTTACGTGCATGGGGCCGGCTGGCGTGGACGGCGGCTGCGGCCACCTTCTTCCTGATTGCTTTCGGCGGGTTCGTCCGGATCAGCGAGAGCGGCATGGGTTGCGGTGACAGCTGGCCGTTATGCAACGGGCAGATCGTTCCCGAGATGTCGTTCGCCACGTTCATCGAATTCGGCCACCGTATAGTGGCCGCGGTCGTCGCGGCGCTCGTGGTCGCAGTCTCGGTCATGGCCTGGAGATGGGGCGACACGGGTGATCCGCTGTGGACGAAGCTCAAGCGAGCCGGCGTCCTGTCCGTCGTCCTGGTCGCCGTTCAGATCATGCTTGGTGCCGTGACCGTTTGGCTGGAGTTACCCGCGGCCTCGGTGATTCTCCACCTGGGCACGGCCATGCTGCTGATGGCGGTGCTACTGTCCGCTGCGCTGACCGCGGGGGCAAGCGACGCGGGCCGGCCCGTGAAGGTGTCGGACACAGCCTCCGGTGTGGCGTGGTGGACGGCGGTGTCTGGCTTCCTCGTCGTGATCGCTGGCGGCCTCGTAGCCAACCTGGACGCGGGGCCCGCGTGTCAGGGCTTTCCCGCATGCAATGGCAGCTGGATGCCGGCCGACAATCCGCTGATGCACGTCCATTGGGGGCATCGGCTGGTGGCGTACGCCCTCGTCGTGTGGTCTCTGTT
>JAUVTH010000079.1 GCA_030601615.1 Gemmatimonadota bacterium | reverse complement strand
ACAGGCAGACGCGCCGGACTCAAAATCCGGTGGGAGCAATCCCTTGAGGGTTCGAGTCCCTCCTCCGGCATGGTGGTTGAGGGTAGTTCGCAGGCTACGCCTGCTCAAGGTCGCGACACTTCGCGCCGCGACGGCGAGTCCCTCCTCCGGCATAGTGGTTGAGGGTAGTTCGCAGGCTACGCCTGCTCAAGGTGCCTCGCTCCGCGCGACACAGGTCTCGATCGCTGCGCTCGCGGAATGTCGCAGCTCACGACGCCGCGACGGCGAGTCCCTCCTCCGGAATCGTTGTGAGACAATAACTTACCGATGTATTAGAAGCCCCCGGTCCTGAGGTCGGGGGGCTTTCTGGCAACGTTCTTGCGCCATTTTGCCTCGGACCTGCTCCGTCAGCAGCGGTCGGCTGTGGCTGGCTCACGACAGTTGACAGTTGACAGGCCAACACTCAAGCATGGTGGCGGACTCAATTCCTACGAAGACGGAGGTATAATTGCTCGCATCGTTCAAAGCCCTGCGGCAGGACGAGTACGGTCAGGACCTCGTCGAGTATGCTCTGCTTCTGGCGCTGGTCGCGATTATCGTGATTGCCGCCGTTGTAGTCCTGGGCCCGATCATCGCAACCGTGTTCAACAGCATCAGTAGCAACCTGGGGGCCGGCACCTGAGTCGAAGACCGCCATCATGAGAGGTGCGCTGGGCGCGTCCGGGTGCCTTTGCCAGGGCTCCAATGCCTGCGGCGGCACATCGGGCGCTCTTGTACCCGGGTGTCGATGAAGTTTCCCTGCCCGCGGGTAAATTGTTTGTAAGCGAAGGATACTTCGGCAACGCTGGACAAGGAGCGCCCAATGTACCATCCGGGCATGAAAGAGTCTTGGCTTGCGGTTGTGACGCTGATCGTGCTGGGAGTACTGAAGCTCACTGGAACGCTTTGAAGTCTCACGTCGAGCACCAGCGGCATAACACCGGTCCGGCGACACGGACGGGAGCATGTTGTTCAGGGTGTGCTCGAAGAAACATAGCAGGACCGTAGCAGACCACCGGATGCCATGACGCCAAACTCAAGATCTGGTCGGAGCAATTCCGTGAGAGCTCGAGTCCCTCTCCATCGGCATCGCGACAGGATCCGCGGCGAGAAGGACAGCGGAGACTTCCTGGAAGGTGTTACTTCCGCAGTGTCCACCTGTACTACGGTTATGGGAGGGAACATGAAGAGGATTGGGGCGACCGTAATCCTGGCAGGGGCGGCGCTGGTCGCTGTCGCGGCGCCGGCAGGTGCCCAGTCGGTTGCCGACTCGGCGGCCGTCGTGGCTACGGCACTCGACTACATCGACGGCTTCTACACGAGCGATGCGGCGCGCATGGAGCGAGCTCTCCATCCGGACCTCGCCAAGCGGATCGTGGGGAATCCGGCCGGTCCGGACAGCCGGCTGCAGAACATGACTGCGGAGCAGCTTGTTCAGGCTACTGCGATGGACGGCGCGGGGAGGATACCCGAGGAGGCCCGACGCGAGGACGTGGAGATTCTGGACATCTACCACAACATGGCCAGCGTGCGGATCGACGCGGGCATGTGGATCGACTATCTGCACGTAGCCAGATGGAACGGTGAGTGGAAAATCGTGAACGTCCTCTGGGAGATGGCGCCGCGCGACTAGTCGGCGCTTCGATCTGGAAGACGCGCGAGATTCGAGGTTCCCAACGGAGGGGCGACGGCGGGATCGCGCATCGCCTCTCGCTCCATCAGACTCAATCCGCGCACTTGCTGCTGGTTCTCGCCCGAAGCATTCTATCGCTTCCGTATGCGTGGATGGTCGGAAGGTGGCGAACGAGCCCCGCACCGGGGTTTGGTTTCGCGTGAAATGGATCGGAACCATCTGTGGAGTGAGCCAGGTGCCTCATCGACTCGCGGTCGTGACCCTTCTGCTCATGTTCCTGATGCCAGTAAGCGCTAGAGCGCAGGACCCCCAGGTCTCGCTCGGTGTTCTCGCGGGGGGTACCGTCGCGGATCAGGCGGGCGAAGATGCATTTACTCCCCACGATCGCTTCGGCTTCATTGGAGGAGTCTCCCTTGCGCTCAGGCTCTCCGGGCGCTGGTCCGTCCAGCTGGACGGTCTGTATGTCCAGAAGGGCGGGAGGGAGAACAATGACAACGACCCCGGTGACCTGGACGACGAGCTCTCCCTGGTATACCTGGAGTTTCCGTTCCTGGTGAAGTTCGCGTTGTCCGCAGGTGCTACTCGACCGGAGCTCTTCGTCGGGCCCTCCTTCGCTTACGAGCTCAGCTGCAGATACGATTCGTTCCCCGATGGATCCTCCGACCCCGTCTCCTGTGCTGAAGCGGGCATTCAGACCCGGACTCTAGACGTGGGCGTCGCGTTCGGCGCAGACGTGGAGATCCCCCTCGGCTCAGGATACCTGGTGGTCGACGGCAGAGGTATCGTAGGGCTGGGCTCATTCGATGACTCCGATGATGATCTGGATTACAGGAACCGCATCCTTTCCCTCATGGTCGGATACCGCTTCACCCTCTGATCGGGGTGGCGCGCACCCCGACTGTCACAAGTGACGTTGACAGAACGGGATCGAGCCCTATCTTTGCGCGAGTTCCTCGCGGCGCCGGGCGTCGTCGGGGAAGATCGGGAGCCGACGTCGATGTACGAGTCGACGATCGAGGAGTGTCACTTAGCAGGAGCGTAGTATGTCGCGATTGACGGGCACCGTGAAGTGGTTCAACAATGACAAGGGCTTCGGCTTCGTGTCGTTCGACGATGGCGCGCGTGATGCCTTCGTCCACTTCTCGGAGATCCAGAGTGAGGGCTTCAAGACCCTGGACGAGGGCGACGTTGTCGAGTTCGACCTTGCCGAGGAGGGACGCGGCCCCAAGGCGAAGAACGTGGTGAAGGTCGACTGAAGCTCGACGCTAAGACCGGTTCTTGAAGGGGGGCGCTCTGAGGGCGCCCCCCTTTTTTTCATTGAACCAGAATCCCGGGTACCTCGGCCAGGTCGCCAGTGCCCGGTGCGGCCGGCAGACCGAGGGCCGACATCAGCAACGTGTAGACGTGAGAGTTGCTGAAGGCAGGAACCCGAACCCCGTTGCGGAAGGCGGGCCCCGCTGCCACGAACAACCCCTGCATTCCCTTGGCCGCGTTGTCGAACCCGTGGTTTCCACCGTCGGCCCGATCTGGGCGCTCGTCGAAATACGGATGGTTCGTAATCGTCCACCCTGGGGCTGCGAGGCCGAGGATTGGGGGAGTTCGTCTGTGGCTCCCGTACTCGAGACGGTCCGGGATCTCGTCGCGCAGGTAAATGGCCAATTCAGGGTGGGCATCGTGGAGTGCCTCGTATACGTCCTCCATGTCTTCCTCGGCGGGCCACAGGGCCAGCACGGGGTTCCAGTCCACGGGGTTCGCGACGGCGAGGTCCACGTAGTCGTCCACGAATACGACCCGCTTCCGACTCGTTGAGATCATTCCATGGTCGGAGACGACTACCACGTTGGTCCGATCGAGAAGATCGCGGGTCTCCAGACCTGCGATCAGGAGTCCGACGGCATCATCCACACTCGCAATGGCGGTGAGGATTTCATCGGAATCAGGACCCGCAGTGTGGCCGACGTCATCGGTCTCCGCAAAGTACAGCGTGCAGAACACGGGACGATCGGCCTCAGGAAGGTCCAGCAGGTCGAGCACCCACTGCACCCTCGCGACATGCGACATCCGGCCATCGTACGGCAGCCAATGGCTGGGTCGTATGCCGGTGATCTCGGCTTCCGACCCGGGCCAGAAGAGCGGTGCGGTAGGATGGCCGTACCGCTCGGCCGTCACCCAGACGGGCTCCCCCTCCCACCAGCGACCGTCCTGCACTTCGTCTCGATCAGACAGGGAGAATCGGGCGTCGAAGACGGGGTCGTACATAGTGTTCGCCACGATGCCGTGTCTGTCGGGCACTAGGCCCGTGACGAGCGTGTAGTGGTTCGGGAACGTCTTCGTCGGGAAAGACGGGATCAGTCCCTCGGCACGCACGCCACGGCCGGCGAGGACGTCCAGGTTGGGCGTGACGCCCCGGTCGAGATAATCCCAGCGGAACCCATCCAGAGAAACGAGGACAACCGTGTTTGGTCCGGCAGCCGATCCGCTCGATCCTGGCGGGGCCTCGTCAGACGTGCAGGCCAACGCGGCAGCCAACAGGAAACATAGACAAAGCCACGGGGCTGCCGACCGTTCGCGGCGCCCTCGAGCGGGCGAGACGAACCCTGAAGTGATATGGTTCATCGTGGCGTCCCTGTATGCCGTTCGGAAGCAAAAAGCGGAGACTATGAAGCATACTACGGTCGGTCCTGGCACGAAGCGATCCCTTGTCGTCAGTGTCGTGGTCGCGGCCGGAATCGTCCTCCATGGGTGTTCTCCCGAACCGGACTCGGGGCGCCTGAAGATTGCTGTCACGGTCACCCCTCTCGCCGGTTTCATAGATGCCATCGCCCCGGAGATCGCGGAGGTCACGGTCATGATCCCATCGGGAGCCAACCCCGTGACGCACGAGCCATCCCTGTCACAGATGCGCGCGGCCGCATCGGCGGACATCTACATCTCGGTCGGCCACTCCGCGTTCACCTGGGAAGAGACATGGCTCAGAGGGCTCTTGGGTGGAGGCACCGTCTCAGTGGTCACGGCCGGCGCCACATGTGCGACGAACCCAGAGGACCCCCACGTGTGGCTCTCCCTGTCGTGCGCCCGGGCCATGGCTCAGGCCATAGCCCGGGCCGTTACGGAAGCCCGCCCCGCGGAGCGGGAGGCCGTCGAGGCGTCCCTCGAGAGCTTCCTCCTGACCGTGGACAGTCTGGAGAGCGAGGCCGACAGACGCCTCGACCCACACCGGGGAGGTGCCTTCGTCGTCCTGCATCCGGCGTGGGGCTACCTGGCGGACGACCACGGACTGGAACAGGTTTCCATCCTGGAGCACGGAAGCGGAGACGCAGGACCCGCGGAGCTGGCGGCGATCGTGGATCGAGCCAGCGAGCGAGGTTTGACCGACGTCATTGTCCAGCCCCAGTTCGCCGCGGATCCGGCGGTTCTCGTCGCATCCGAGCTCGGCGGCCAGACGATCACGCTGGATCCACTCAGGCGGGACTGGGCTGCGGGGTTCCGTGAAGCGATTGATGTTCTCGCAGGGCAGGTGGCACGATGAGCATACCGGCCGTCCTCATGCGGGACGTCAGCTACCGGTACCGGGAAGCCGCAGTGCTCGAATCGGTCGACCTGTTGCTGAACGAGGGCGATTTTCTGGGAATCATCGGTCCAAACGCCGGCGGCAAGACCACCCTTCTCAAGATCATCCTCGGACTTCTCGAGCCCGACCGGGGCAGTGTCGAGGTATTCGGGCGATCGCCACGAGAGGCGCGAGGCACGATCGGCTACGTGCCTCAGTACGCTCGCTTCGATTCCAGTTTTCCAATCGACGTCCTGGACATGGTTCGCATGGGCCGACTCGGGCGCGACCGCCGGGAGGGAGCCCGGAAGGCCAGGGAAGCGGCGCTCGCGGCGTTGGAGCATGTAGACCTGGTTGACCAGGCTTCCCAGCAGATCGGCCGGCTATCGGGTGGACAGCTTCAGCGCGTGCTTATCGCGCGGGCTCTTGCCTCGGAGCCGCGCATTCTACTGCTGGACGAACCGACCGCGAGCGTGGACACTCGGATCGGGCAGTCTGTGTACGGTCTTCTCGAGCGCCTGTCCGAGACCTTGACGGTCGTGCTTGTGTCACACGACATCGGAGTGATCTCGCGCTACGTCAAGACGATCGCGTGCCTGAACGTGCGACTCCACTACCATCACTCGCGCGAGCTGACGCCGGGAATGGTCGAGGCGGCGTATGGGTGTCCCGTTGATCTGGTGGCCCACGGTCATCCGCACAGGGTGCTCCCGTCTCATCCGGTGGAGGGTGGATGATGTTGGGCGCCCTCGAGTACGAGTTCTTCCAGCGTGCCTTGACGGCCGGGTTGCTCGCCTCGGTGGCTTGCGGAATCGTCGGGACGTTCGTTGTGGTACGACGTATCGCCTCGATCTCCGGAGGCCTGGCACACGCGGCGTTTGGCGGAATCGGTCTCGGTTACCTGGCCGGGTTTCCGCCGATGCTGGGCGCGCTCGTCTTCGGTCTCCTGTCCGCACTGGGTGTCGGCGTGGCTGAGCTGCGTCTCCGGCAGGGCCTCGACACGCTGATTGCCATGGTCTGGGCCGTGGGGATGGCCCTCGGCATCATCTTCGCCTCTCTGGCTCCTGGTCCGACTCCCGATCTTCTGAGCTATCTGTTCGGCAATATCCTCTTCGTTCCGCCCGTGTATCTATGGTTCACGGCCGGACTCGACCTGCTGCTGCTTCTCGTCGTGGCTCTTCGTTACCGGGAGTTGCAGGCGGTGGCGTTCGACGAGGAGTTCAGCTGGGTCGCTGGCGTTCCCGTGGCGGGTCTGTTCCTGTTGCTGCTCGGGCTGACCGCACTGACTGTCGTCGTTCTGATCCGGGTTGTGGGTGTGATCCTGGCGATAGCTCTTCTCACGATCCCGGCGGCGATCGCGCGACACTGGGCCCACAGGCTGGACCGGATGATGGTCCTGGCCTCCGTGATCGGGGCGGTCTGCATCACG
>JAUVTH010000146.1 GCA_030601615.1 Gemmatimonadota bacterium | reverse complement strand
GCCCGGAGAGCTTCCAGCGCCGCCGTCCCACCCTCCAGCGGCTCGTCGGCCGATCCGGCCGTCACCAGGTCCTCGAGCTTGTCGGCCAGATCCAGGGCCATGCGTTCCGCCGTCTTCCGGCCCACTCCGCTCACGAGTTGCAGGGTCTCGTAGTTGCGGCCCCGAATCGCGTTGATGATGCGACTCGAGGGAAGCGTGCCGAGCATGGTAAGGGCGAGTTGTGGCCCAACGCCCGACGCGTCCTGCAGGCGCAGGAACAGGTCGCGATCCGCGGCGCTCCCGAACCCGAACAGCTTGAGTGAGTCGGCGCGGACCACGAGGGCCATGTGCACGTCCACCTCGCCACCCGGCACCGGGAGGGTCTCGAACACCCGAGTCGACACGATCACTTCGTAGCCCACGCCGGCGACGGTCATCACCTCGATCCGGTCGCCGCGCACGGCGGTCAGCTCGCCGCGGATCCGACTGATCACTGCGCCGCCCTCCGCCTGGCTAGCGGACCGGTCCCGGTGATGATGTGGCACAGAGCCGCGGCGCACCCGTCCGACGCGTCCGCCGGTCGGGGCGGCTCGGCGAGGTTTAGCAGCTTCTGGACCATGAATCCCACCTGTGTTTTTGTGGCCCGGCCGGTACCCACGACGGCCTTCTTGATTTCCGCCGGAGCGTACTCGGCCACGGGAAGACCTTGCTCGGCACCGGCCAGCAGCGCCACCCCACGTGCGTGGGCCAGGATAACGGCCGTCCGCGCGTTCTCGCGGTAGAAAACGCCCTCCACGGCCAGACAGTCCGGCTGCAGCCGTTCGATCACCGCCCGGATGTCACTGTAGATGTGAAGCAGGCGTACGGCCAGATCTCCCTGCCGGGGAGATCGGATGACACCGCACTCGACGAGGCGGCATTCGGTCCCCCTGCCCTCGACGACACCGTAGCCGGTGATCGTGGACCCCGGATCGATTCCCAGGACGCGCACGGACCCGTCAGCCCGCTGGGGGCGCGGCGACGTCACCCGTCGAGAGTCGCGAACGCTTCGTCGTCCACCTCGAAGTTCGAGTAGAGCTTCAGTACGTCGTCCTGCTCTTCGATCGCCGTGACCAGCTTCATGAGCCTCACAGCCTCCCGCCCCTTGACCTCCACCGTCGTGGAAGGAAGCATCGCCAGCTCCGCCTCGTCGAAATCGACTCCCTGCTCCCGAAGTGCGTCCTGGACGGCATGGAAATCAGCCACGGACGTGGTGAGGACGTGTACGCCGTCCTCGGTCCGCACGTCCTCGGCGCCCGCCGCGAGGGCCGACTCCAGGGCCAATTCCTCGTCGTACCGGCCGGCGTCGAGGTAGATCTGGCCCTTGCGCTCGAACATCCACGCCACCGAACCGCTCTGACCGAGGTTGCCGCCCATCTTGCTCATGATGTGACGGATCTCGGCCACCGTGCGGTTGTTGTTGTCGGTGACGCACTCGAGATACATGGCCACTCCGCCGGGCCCATACCCCTCGAACGTGACCTCCTCGAACGTCACCCCGGGAAGCGCGCCCGTTCCGCGTTGTACCGCGCGCTCGATGTTCGCCGCAGGCATGTTCTCGGCCTTCGCATTCGCGATTGCCGTGCGCAGCCTCGGATTGAAACTCGGGTCGCCGCCGCCCTGCCGCGCCGCCACGGCGATCTCACGACCGAGCTTCGAGAACCGTTTTCCACGGGTCTGGTCGTTGACCGCCTTCTGGCGCTTGATCTGTGCCCATTTGCTGTGTCCGGACAACTTACCGGTGCTCCTCTTCCTTCCGGGCCTCCGCCTCGGCGATGATCTTCCGTCTCACGTCAGGCGGGGCTGCCTCGTATCCCGCCAGGTCCCGCTTGTGGGCCGCCTTGCCCTGAGTGAGCGACCTGAGTGCCGTCGAGTAGCGGTACATCTCCGCCTCCGGCACCTTGGCCTTCACGACCTGCCAATGCCCGTCCGTGTCCATCCCCATGATCCGTCCGCGGCGCTGGTTGAGATCACCGATGACCTCGCCCATGAACTCCTCCGGCGTACGGACTTCGATGTCGAGGATCGGCTCGAGAACGATCGGACCGGCCGCCTTTGCCACCTTCTGGAAGGCCATCGATCCGGCGATTTTGAAGGCCTGCTCGGAGCTGTCCACGGCGTGGTACGAGCCGTCGTAGCACACTACGGCGACATCGACCACCGGGTAGCCCGCGAGGATGCCCCGGTTGAGCGCTTCCTGGACTCCCTTGCCCACGGCGGGGACGAACTTTGTGGGGATCACGCCTCCCACGATCTTGCTGATGAACTCGAACCCCTCTCCGCGCGAGCGCGGCGCCAGGCGCAGCCAGCAGTCCCCGTACTGGCCGCGGCCACCCGTCTGCTTCTTGTACCGCCCCTGACCTTCCGCGTTCTTCGTGATCGTCTCGCGGTAGGCGATCCGGGGGCGCTCGGTCTCGACGTGCACGCCGAACTTCCGCTTCAGACGCTCCATCGCGACGTTCAGATGCAGCTCGCCGAGTCCGCGCGCGATCGTCTGACCGATCTCCGGCTCGAACGCGGCCATGAAAGTCGGATCTTCCTCGTGCACCCGGTTCAGGCCGTTGGCCAGTTTGTCTTCTTCACCGCGCGAAACCGGATAGATCGCGATGGCGATGTCAGGCTTCGGCCAGTCGATAGCAGCGAGACGCAGGTCCTTGCCCTGGGCGCACAGCGTGTCGCCCGTGTGGGTGTCCTTGAGTTTCGAGACGACGCCGATGTCTCCAGCGTGCAGCACTTCCACCTCGGAGCGGCTCGCTCCGTCCGGGATCGCCGGGTGGGAGAGACGCTCGGTCGTGGAGCGGCCCGGATTCGACACCGTCATGCCGCCGCGCACCGTGCCCGAAAAGACGCGAAAATAAGTCAGCTCGCCGACCCGGGGCTCCTGCGTCGTCTTGAAAACGATCGCCGTGAGAGGCTCGGAATCAGTCGGCTGGAGCTCGATCGTCGTCTCGCCCTTGCCGGTCGTCACCTCGAAGGACCCTGCGTCGACCGGCGACGGCATGAGCTCGACCAGCTTGTTCATCACGGCGCGGACGCCACGTCCTGTAGCTCCGGACCCGCAGAAGATGGGGAACAGCTCTCCGCGCCACATGGCCGAGGACATGGCGGCCAGGACCTTCTCCCGGTCCAGTTCCTCGCCCTCCAGGTAGGCCTCCAGGAGATCATCATCTGTCGCTGCAATCGTCTCGATGAGCTGCTCGCGGTAGTGCTCAACCGTGTCCAGCAACTCGCCGGGAACCTCCGTCTCGTCGTACTCGCCCTTGCTCGAGCCGTCCTTGTAGATGTGCGCCTTGTTCGAAAACAGGTTCACGATCCCACGGAAACTATCTCCCGCTCCGATCGGCACTTCGACCGGGATCGCCTCGCGCGACAGGGTGTCGCGCACCTGGTTGAAGCACTTCTCGAAACTCGCGTTCTCCCTGTCCATCATCGAGACGAACACCATGCGCGGCAGGTACCACTTGCTGCAGGCTGCCCAGACGCGCTCGGTACCAACTTCCACACCGTTGGTGGCACTCACGACGACCAGACCACCGTCGGCCACGCGGACGCCCGCCTCGACCTCTCCGAAGAAGTCCAGGTAGCCCGGCGTGTCGATCAGGTTGATCTTCTTATCCATCCACTCGGCACGCGCGACGGCGAGGTTGATGGATATGCCGTGGTCGTGCTCTTCCGGAGTGAAATCAGTGTGCGCGGTGCCGGCTTCGATCGAGCCGCGGCGCGTGGTGGATCCGGCTACGAAACACATGGCGTCGACGAGCGTCGTCTTGCCGCTGCCGCCATGACCGAGAACCGCGATATTTCTGATGTCGGAGGAAACGTACTCGGAACCCATCGCTCATCACCTCCTGTCGGGGGTTACGTCGAACGGCACCCCGCCGTGCGACAGGGGCCCACATAGTAGAAAGGACGTCGCGGTCTGGAAAGGGGCGACGCCCGGCTCAGCTTCCGCCACGATAACGGCGGCTCATATCGTCCAGATACGCCTTCTCCTTCGGGGTCAGCGAGTCGATGCCGGAGTCGCGGATCTTGTCCAGAATCCGGTCCACCTCGTCAAGAGTATCACCGTCGACGGGCCGGCTCTTCCGTTTCCTCTCCGCCCGCCCGCGGTCGCCGGAGCCGGCTTTCCCCGACTCCACGCCGAGATGCGCCCGCCGTGGCGACATGCGACGCAGCCTGGCCTCGATGCGATCGCCGTACTTGAGGTAGATCCACGCCGTGGCGGCTCCTCCCAGGTGCGCCCAGGTCGCCACACCGCCCCCAGCTCCCCGGCCTGCGTTGAGCGTCGCCCAGAAATCCATGAAGACCATGAAACCGACGAGGTATTTCACCTTCACGGGAAGCACGAACCAGATGTAGACCCGCGCGTCCGGCCATTTCAGGGCGAAGGCGAGCAGCACCCCGTACAGCGCCCCTGACGCGCCAACGACGGTTGGAAACCCGACGACCCTGATGAGAAGGAACGACGTGAACGCGGCACCGATGCCGCAGATCAGGTAGAACTTGACGAATTCGCGCCCCCCCCAGACGCGCTCGAGCGGCGGTCCGAAGAAGAACAGGATCAACATGTTGAAGAACACGTGCATGAAGCTGCCGTGCAGGAACATGTAGGTCGCGGCCGACCACGGGTGGCCAAGGAAGCTATTGGCGGAG
>JAUVTH010000267.1 GCA_030601615.1 Gemmatimonadota bacterium | reverse complement strand
GCCGGCCGGGCCCGACACGCCGTCGGCAGGTCGCCCCGCGCCGATGCGAGAGACTTCGGCTCCCATGGTGGCCGAGCGTCCGTCGGGATCTGGTCCCGATGAGGTCGCGGAGGAAGCTCCACCGCAGCTCGCGTTCTTCGTATCGCGGGGTGCGGGCGTTTCGGAGACCCCGGGCGCCGCTGGCGCCGGGCCGGAGGAACCTCTCCTCGGTGCGGTGAGCCGGGCGGCGAGGCCGCACGCCTGGCAGCTGCACGACTCCTACATACTCGTTTCCACTCGTGACGGCCTCCTGATCGTCGATCAGCACTCGGCGCACGAACGGGTGCTGTTCGAAGAGATCATGGAGCGATTCCAGGGCGAGGGCGCCGAGTCCCAGCGCCTCCTGTTTCCGCTTACGCTCAGGCTGTCGCCCGCCGAGTTCGCCGCGGTCGAGGAGCTTGGAGGTATGCTGAGAGCGGTGGGTTTCGAGGTCGACGCGTTCGGCGACCGCACCGTGATCATTCATGCTGCGCCCAACCCGCATCCCTACTTCGACGCGGAAGCGTGCTTCCGGGACATGGTGTCCGAGCTTACGCACGGATCCGAGCTCGTGAACTCGGCCCGCAACCAGCACGAGCGCATCGCCAAGAGCATGGCGTGCAAGGGCGCGATCAAGGCGGGCCAACCCCTGTCTCGCGCCGAGATGGAGGAACTGGTGGACCGTCTGTTCGCGACGGACCTTCCGGGCCACGACGTGCACGGGAGACCGACCATCCTGCGACTGACGATGGAGGAGCTGGCCCGGCGGTTCGGCAGATCGTGAGCCACCGTCCCCGAATCCTGGTGATACTCGGTCCCACGGCGTCGGGTAAGACGGCTCTCGCCCTGGACGTCGCCCGTCTGCTGGAAGGCGAGATCATATCGGCCGACAGCCGCCAGGCCTACCGGGGGCTGGAACTAGGCACCGCGGCACCCACCATCGAGGAGCGAGCCGCGGTCCCGCATCACGGCGTGGCGTTCCTGGAGCCGGGAGAACGCTATGGGGCCGGCAGGTTTGCCCGGCTGTGTCGCGAGTGGATCGCCGACATCGAATCACGAGGGGGGACGCCGATCGTAGTGGGCGGCACGGGGTTCTTCGTGCGTGCGGTAACGCGTCCCGTATTCGAAGAGCCGGATCTGGATCCGGCGGGCCGTGTCGCCCTCCAAACCTGGCTGTCGGCCCGGCCGCTCGATGAAATCCGCCGGTGGGTCCGGCGCCTCGACCCCGACCTGAGCGATCGGCTTCCCGTGCTCGACCGTCAGCGCGCGGGCCGGGCGCTCGAGCTGGCTCTTCTCACCGGACGGAACCTGAGCTGGTGGCAGCGCAATGCGCCGCTCGAGGCGGATCCCATTCCGGCTCGGACGTGGGTGTTGGAGGCCGACGCGGCAACTCTGCGACGGCGGATCAAGGAGCGAACGCTACGTCTCCTGGACGGCGGATGGGTGCTGGAGGTCGAAGCTCTCAGCGACGCGGGTCACGGGCCGGACTCGCCGGCCATGACGTCGATCGGGTACCGTGATGTGTCGAGCTTCGTTCGCGGAGAGATCTCGCGCGAGCGAGCGGTGGAGGCCATTCTTCGAGACACCTGGGCTTACGCTCGCCGCCAGCGTACGTGGCTGCGCCACCAGGTGTCGGACGCGACGCGGATCGACGCGACCACGGGTCCAGCGGTACTTGCGAACAGGATCGCCGCCGATTGGTTGAGGACGCAGGTGGCGGAATACCCCACGGAGGAAGAGGGAGGACGATGAGGATCGGAATCGCATGCTACCCGACGTACGGGGGGTCGGGCGCCCTCGCCACGGAGCTCGGGATCGAGCTTGCCGCGCGCGGCCACGAGATCCACTTCATCACATATGCGCAGCCGTTTCGCCTCACCTCTTTCCACGAAGGGCTCTTCTTTCACGAGGTCGAGGTTCCGCACTATCCGCTGTTCGAGTATCCGCCTTACTCCCTGGCCCTCTCCGTGCAGATGCACGAAGTGGCTCGCAAGCACGATCTCGAGATCATGCATGCCCACTATGCTATTCCGCACGCGGAGGCTGCGTGGGTCGCGAAGCAGATGCTCCTGCGCGAGGGGAGGGATCTGCCTGTCGTGACGACCCTGCACGGCACGGACATCACCCTCGTGGGGCAGGATCCCTCCTTCTGGTCGATCACCAAGTTCTCGGTCGAGCAGTCGGATGGGATCACCGCGGTTTCGAACTACTTGAAGGAGGAAACGCACAAGGCGTTCGTGTGTGGAGATCTTGACATCCGGGTGGTGCCGAACTTCGTCGATCCGGAGATCTACAAGCCGGGTCGGGACGATTGCCACCTTCGTGCCCTCGCGCCGCACGGCGAGAAGATCGTCATGCACATCTCCAACTTCCGGAAGGTGAAGCGGGTGGATGACGTGGTCCGGATCTTCGCCGGGATCTGCCGGGAGATAGCAGCCAGGCTGGTGTTCATCGGCGATGGGCCGGAGCGCGCCGCCGTAACGGAGTTGGCCGAGACGCTGGGAGTACTCGAGCATGTGGTCTTTCTCGGAAAGCTGGAATCCGTGGCCGAGCTGCTGGCATGCGCCGACCTGTTTCTTCTCCCCTCCGAGCAGGAGTCGTTCGGTCTGGTGGCCCTGGAGGCGCTGGCGAGCGGAGTCCCCGTCATCGGCACCGGTGGCAGCGGGTTGGCCGAGGTCGTGGATGACGGCATAACCGGTTTCCTGCACCCTGTGGGTGCCGTCGACGATATGGCCGCGAGCGCGATCCGCTTGCTGAACGACGCCGCAATGTGGAAGAGGTTCAGCGCCGAGGCGCGTGACGCGGCGGTGTCGCGATTCTCGGCAGATCTCATCGTACCGATGTACGAGCAATTCTACCGTGAGGTGCTGGCGGCGGGACGGGAGGCGCGCGGGTGAGTGTCCTGTCGGCGATCATCCTGGGAATCGTCCAGGGCTTCACGGAGTTTCTGCCTGTCTCGAGCAGCGGCCACCTGGTGCTCGGTCAGGCGTTACTGGGGATAAGCCTTACTGGGATCACGTTCGAGATCACGGTTCACCT
>JAUVTH010000042.1 GCA_030601615.1 Gemmatimonadota bacterium | reverse complement strand
GTCTATGTGAATGGCCCGGATTACTGCGGAATGAAGGACAATGACGTCCGCGGATTCCTGGACGGCGGATTCATCTGGGGGTGGAACCAGTCCACCCAGATCCACGTGCGATTCGGACGAACCGGCGAATACTCCAACCCGATGTACGGAGAGAACGAGCTGTTTCGGGTGCTGCACCGGTGGGATGGGATCTCGCTGCCGACGACCTTCGAACTGAGCGACTGTCGATTGATCCTCCATGTCGAAGAAGGGCCACCGCGCCCTCTGCGTCTGCTCGTCGACGCCGTGGCCAGGGATTGGAACCCGGGCAGCGGGGGTGTAGACGGGAACAACGTGAGCGTGCCGAAGCCGGGCGAGGTCTGGTGGGGCGACTCGGCATTTGAGCAGGCGCCCTGGGGGCTTCCCGGAGCGGGGTTCGCCTCGGACTCTCATCCCGAGGCGGACACGGGTGCCCATGCACTCGCCGAGGCTGCCTGGATCCCCAGAGATGGTCGGGTCGTCTTCCAGTCGGGTGCCCTCACCCGCCACGCCGCCGAGCGGATCCGGCAAGGAAAGCCGTTGCTACTCCTGCTCAAGCTTACGGACGCCCAGGAAGACATTCCAGGATGCTTCTTCAATCTGGACTCCGGTGAGCACGGGGATTCACGGAATACGGTCCGGCGCCCGAGACTCGAGCTGGAGTGGTGCAGCACCGCGGAGACGGAGTCCATCGCACACGACGTGTTCCTGGAATACGGCAGGTCGTACGAGCTCCCGAGGCAGAGCGCCGGCGGCGGTTTGTGGATGGCTTCCTTCGAGGCGGTTCACGGATACGCTACGCCCGGCATCCAGGTACGCGAAGGCACCGGAGACGATTCCGGACCGTGGCGCAGGGCCTCGTTCCCGTTCGAGCCCGAAGGAGACTGGTTCCAGCTGCGCCTGCTGGCCATGCCCGACCCGGTGGAGCTGGGAGACCTGTTTGAGGCCGAGCTGGCCGACACCTGGATCCTGACCGGCCCGCCCGAGCGGCAGTCCGTACCGTGGTTCTTCGAATCACCCTCGGGCGTCAGCCACAGGATCGAAGCGGAGCACGTGGACCGGTATCGCTGGCGCGTACGCTTCGTTCCGGACGAGCTGGGAACGTGGCGTTATCACTGGACACAGACCTTCCTGCCGGAGCCCTATCGCAGCGCACACGGCGATTTCCACGTATGGGGAGGAAGCTTCGAGCACGTGATGCATCACCTCGAGCGCCTGGAAGAGGCACTCGACGGAATGTCGCGCGAGGTCAGGGACCGATTGCGCCCGCGGCTGTACAGTCTCGAGAGAGAAGGGATGCGGCTGCTGACTCCGGAAGAGTTCCGCGGAGCCGCGGGAAAGGAGTTTCGTGCGGCGATACGGCGCATTCGATCCAGTTTCTGGGGCAAGCCCGTCCCGGAGACGATCCCGATGCAGTCGCATAGCCTGATAGGAGAGTTCGACGGCGTGGAACTGCGTGACCCGATCCTGGACTCGAGTCGCTACGGACCGGCTCGAGAGGAAGGTCGATCGAAGCGGAAACGGAAGCGCGGCCTGCTGCGACGACTGCGACGGCTGGCCGTGCGCCTGACAGGTCGTCGCGGGGGTTCTGCCTGATCGCCCGGTTCCGGGAGAAACGACAAAAAAGCGGGCCGCCTCGTCAAACGAGACGGCCCGCACAGCCGCTTGGGCTGTCCTGCTGCTACGTAACGATGGTCACGTTCTCTGCGGCCGGACCCTTCTGGCCCTGCACCACCTCGAACTCGACGATGTCACCCTCTTTGAGCGACTTGAAGCCATCGGCCTGGATCGCCGAATGATGGACGAAGCAATCCTTGCCGCCGTCCTCCAGCGTGATGAAGCCGAAGCCCTTCTCGTCGCTGAACCACTTAACTGTTCCCTTGGTACGCATGTGTCCTGCTCCTGAATGTTGTGTTGCCAAGGTCGGAGTCCGGACAATCCGTACCACCCGACTAATTGACACTCTCGCGGCATCCCCCCGCGCGGGGTGTTGTGGCAATTGCCACAAAAAAAGGGCGACCCGTTCGAACAGGCCCCCCTAGAAAAACCAGTGTTCTACTTTAATCCATTACCGCACTGCTTCAGGTCGTGCTTGTTTTCGAACGCTGATAATATCGCGGGCAACACGACACAAGTCAATAAGCGGGCCGTGGCGGAGTGAAAGTGGCGTATCATAGGTTGTGTCCATGCACGACACAGAGAGCTTCGATCGAGCGAGCCGCCAGTCGGGAAGCCTCCGCGGTTTCCTGGCCGCACTGCGTGAAGACTGGCGTGGACTATGGTCGCGCCCGGACGACCGCATGGCCACCCAGGTCCTCGTCGCGTCACTCATCCTGCTTCTCGTCTACGCCTTGTGGGGGCGGCCGAACTTTCTCAATGCCAACCTTCCCAGGGTCGCGAGCTGGATCGGCTGGGGAGCCGACCACGAGTACTACTCGACGCTGCCCTACCTCTACTGGGGTGTCTCGAGCGTCCTGATCCGCATCCTGCTTCCCGTTCTTGTCATCATTCTATGGATCGGTAAGCGTCCGGCCGACTTCGGATACAGGCTCCGGGGCGTGACGCCGCACGCATGGCTGTACGTGCTCATGTTCGCGGTCATGGTTCCGATCATCGTGGCGGCCAGCTTCATGCCGGCGTTCCAGGCCAAGTACCCGATGTACGACGATGCCGTCCTCGGCTGGACGCACTTCGGGCTGTGGGAGATCGCCTACGGAATCCAGTTCTTCGGGGTCGAGGGGTTCTTCCGCGGATTCATGACGTTCGGACTGTACCCCCGGTTCGGGTACCTCAGCATATTCATAATGGTGATTCCGTACGCCATGGTGCACATCGGCAAGCCGCCGCTCGAGGTGTTCATGGCCGTCCCGGCGGGCCTGCTACTCGGCTATCTGGCGCTCAAGAGCCGGAGCTGGGTATTCGGTGCCTTCTTGCACTGGGCCGTTGGGATCACGATGGACTCGCTGGCGATCTGGCACGCGGGAGGCTTCAGATCCTGATGCCGTTTCACGAATCCCGATACAGTCTCTTCATCAGAGGAAGCAATGAAGCCGCTGATCACCGTGGCGCTGTTCGGACTGATCGCGCTCCTCGGTTATATGGTCTTCGTATTCGCAATGCAGAGGTCCGTCCTGTTCCCCCGCCCGCCGGTTCCACCTGTCTCGGCGGCCGATGGTCGTGACGGAGTCGAGGTCACGTGGCTCGGTCCCGACCGGGGGATCGAGGCCTGGTACCTGGCCCCGCCGAGTCACTCGCAGCCCGCCCCCGCCCTGATTTTCGCGCACGGAAACGGGGAGTTGATCGACTACTGGCTCGACGAATTCGAGGTTCCGAGGGCGTGGGGACTCGCCGTCCTGCTTGTCGAGTATCCGGGATACGGCCGCTCACGGGGCCGTCCGACGGAGCAGTCAATCACGCAGGCCATGAGCGCGGCATATGACAATCTGGTGGCCCGCCCCGAAGTCGATCCGAAACGGATCGTCGCATACGGGCGGTCCGTGGGCGGTGGCCCTGCCTGCGCACTGACCCGCGAGAGAGAGGTCGCCGCCCTGGTGCTCGAGTCGGCGTTTACAAGCGTCGGAGACCTGGCGCGCAGATTCGGACTGTTCGGGCCGCTGGTTCTCGATCCGTTCGACAACCTGGCTGCCGTGGCGGAGTTCGAGGGACCGGTGCTTGTGATCCACGGTGAACACGACTCCATGATCCCGCCCGCGCACGGTCGGGCGCTCGCCGGCAGCGCCCCGCTCGGTGAACTGGTCCTCGTGAACTGCGGTCACAACGACTGCCCGAGGCCGTGGCAAACCGTCCGCTCGTTCCTCGCCCGTCACGGGCTGCTGAGCGACCTCGGCAGAGACGGCAACTCTACCGGACAGGACGACAATTAGCTCGCCGTCATTCCACGTGCACGTGAAGGGTGTTCCCCTGGACGTAAACCATCGACGACTTCGGGTAGAATTCCCGGCCACCGATCTCGATCGAACCGAAACTGCCATCATCCTTGCGCTGAATCACGTAACGGATGACTCCATCGTGTATTTCAGCGCCGGAGACGTCCTGGAACAGGAACTCATCGGCGGTGACTGCCATCCAGTTTGCCACGGTTATCGCTCCCTTCGGGGTGTCGCCTGCTTGTCGGGCTCGAATACATGATAACCGGGTTCCCCGGGTCTCACACATGGCAACGGCGCTCAATCGGCTGGTGGCGAGAGCCGGTTGACGGCGCCGGTCGGTCGACCCGCCGATGCACGAGAGCCCGCTGCGTCGCGGGCCCCGTGTGTCTACCTGCCTTCGATCCTCACCGCGGAGGGTCGCGATCGAAACACTCCACCTATCTCATACCGGGGGCGATTCGCAGCTCGGCCACGACCCCGGCGTGATCGGACGGCCAGAGTCCGCCAGACGTCTTGTCGGCAGGATCCTCTCCGACCAGGAAGGCGTGGGAGGATCCGCGGAACACGCCTTTCTCCGCTGTGAATGCATCGCGATACAGAACGAAGTCGATGCGGTGCGACAGCTTTGATGCCGCGTTGAGGAGGTCGTCGTCCTGGTTGGACGTGTATCCACGGCCGAGCGGCTTGCCGATCGTCCAGGCGTCGACGAACCCGTCTCCGAGCAGGTTCTCATACGTATCCGTCGTGCAGCCGGAAGCGTCGGAATTCAGGTCGCCCATCAGAACCACCGGGTACTCAGAGCCAGCCACGATGCTCCGCAGCTCGTTGGCCTGCTCGTTGTGGATATACAGGAGTCCCGGGTTACCCGTGTCGCACGGACCCGTATCCGCCGGCTCCAGATGCGTCGTGAAGATCCTGTAAGGAAGGCTCTTCAACGTGATGTCGACCGATGCCCAGCCGCTGAACTTCGGAAGGTCCCCTCCGGGCAGCGGCAGCGGCAGCGGCATGGCGAAATTGCCGTGATTGGAGTAGAGAACCGGGACGTCGTCCCGTACCAGGAGAACGTCGTATTCCGTGTACGTGATCGCGTCGTGTATCTCGCAATTCGGCGCGTACGAAATGGGAAGCTGGATCGTGAAGTTGGTGGACACAGCGTCCGCCGGAACCGAGTAGTCGAGCCCCCTGGAGTCCAGCTCCGCCGTCAGGATGTCGAGGAAGACCAGGTCGTCATCCACGCTGTTATAGAGGAAGTCGAACGTCGACACCTCGTTGAGACCGATCACGTGCGGATTGGACGCCTCGATCTGATCGACGATCGCCTCCGCACGGGACGCGAAGTCCGTGTCCTGTACATCGTCCCAGACTTCCTTGACGCCACATGCGATCCGGGACGGATCGGCGATGGCCAGCAGCTGGTTGAGGTCCGCGCCGACATAGATGTTCCACGACATGACGCCGAGTGCGGGCGAACCCGCGCGATCGGCATCGAACGCGGCAGCGTCCCACGATGGCGAATTCGCCGGGTCCAGTGGCCCGCCGTCCTCGCATGCGCCCAGCGCGAGCGCCAACAGCAGGGCCGGCAGGAATGTGTAGGATAGACGCTTCATGATTCACCTCCGGTGATGTAGTCAGAGCCGCAATGGTTGTTGGCTGCAGTCAGACCATGCCGGAGGCGAGTCAAGAACGGATCAAGCACGCTTTCATTGGAGGGGTGCGGCTCGGAGACGTCGGACGTCAGGGACCGGCGCTGAAGAAGTAGTCGGCGTGGAGCCTTGTGACCCGGAACGCGGACACCTCGCCGTCCACAGGATCGGCGGGCCCGTCGACGACCCCGTGGATTGACGTCACGGACACGGCGATCCTCAAGTCCTCAATTTCGCCTTCCACCGTGAGTAACTCGGCCGGAATTCTCGTGTTCGGCGGGCGCGACCGGGCGTAGTCGAGCGCTCGCTCGATGAGCTGGGTCAGGGAAAGCGAGAGCACTTCCTCGCCGTCCCGAAGCATGACGACGGCGAGCACGTCCTCATCATACGCGAAGGCAACGGGCAAACCCTCGACGCGGACCGTGTCGCCCAGCGTGCTCCTGTCTCGCACGACGAAATCGTATCCGGAGATGCGAAGCGGCGGGCCGTCCCAGTCGACGGAGAAGTTGAAACCCCCACCCTCGCCCGGAGTCCACGATCCGACGTAGTCCAGGCCGAGTTCTGCGGTTATCAATGCTGCCCGTTCGTCAGCGTGCCGTCGCTCGGTTGGCTCGCTCCCCCCGGCAATCGTGTCCACCTCGGCGAGGCGGCCCTCCGGGAACCAGGACTCGATCGATGCCGTCCCGTGATTCTCCGCCAAGTAGCGCAGAACGGCGCTGATCTCGCGCCGGTCGTCGAACGAGACCTCGCTTGGAGGGGTGCGCACACCTCCCTCGACCAGCATCCCGTTCCGCTCGAGCAGGTTCTCCAGCCTGGCCGTCTGGCTGCGACGGGATACCGCGTATGCGCTCCAAGGGCCGGCGAACGTCACGACGGCCAGGATCGCCAGGGTCGCTGGAATGACCTTGATGTTGCGGCTCCGACTGAACGCGTAGAACAGCGAGATGCCGGCGAGCCACAGCGACAGAATGACCAGGAAGTAGCGTGGTTCAGTCACGGCGTACTGCTGGATTCGTTTCCAGATCGCGAGGAGCAGCATCGCGTTGGCCGGGATCAGTCCGAAGTAGAACCAGCGGGCGTAACTGCGCACCCACCGGTTTTCCTCGCGTTCCTCGATTGGGTACAGAAGCAGAAGTGACAGAATGCCGGCAGCGGCCACGCTCGATACCAGATAGCCGATCCAGCCGCTCGGCCACACCCGCGTGACCAGGATACGGACGAGGTAGGCCGTAATGATCAACAGATAGACCGTGACCAGCGGACTCAGGATGTACTGGCCGAGAACTTTGAGGGCCGGAGGGTAATCGGTACGTCGATCCAGGGCCTCGAGGTCATCCGGGATGCCCGAGATGAAGAACCACGTGTTGAACAGGAAGGCGATCACGCACCAGAGCCGGAAGTACGTTTCCGCTTGAACGTCGACGCCGAGAAGGTTGTCCACCGCAAGCAGCGCGATGGCGAGGCCGACGTACAGGACCACGGAGAATACGGCGGCCATCAGGAAGCGCAGCAGGATGGTTCGGTTGTACTGCCAGAAGCCGTTCCACTCGCGTACGCCCAGGTAGGGAGAGACAGCGACGAGTAGATGAAAAGCCACCGACAGCTGGACGTAGCGCAGCAGCTCTACGGGCTCGGACCACGACAGGCGGCCGATGTAGACGGCGACGAGAAGGGTGATCGCGGCCAGTCTGGCAATCCAGCGCGTGCGATCGGAAGTCCCGCGCCGTTCTGCCACGAGATCGATGGCCAGAAAGAGCGGGATCCCCAGCGTCGCCACGTAGAGGAAGCCCGTGAGCATGTCGTCGTCGAGCGACGACTCCGGCAGAAGCACCCCCGCAGCTGCCGCGATCGCGGCGGAGAGGAGCACAAGAGGAAATCGGCCCGCGGAGGTACGACCCACGCGGACGAGTTGCTCGATCGACGGGAGTCTCATGATTTCAATATAGGCGTTCGTGCGGCCTGGGCCACCCACGCCTTCTCGGGCTTTCTGTTACTGAGGCAAAGGGCGCCCGACCGACTGTTTACGGGCCGGTCAGCGACTCGATCGTGATGGCGACGTCCTCGACTTCCTGCGGGTCAACGGTAATGTCGTACGGGAGAGTCGGCGTCGTAGTAATCGTCACACCGGTCGGCGACACCAGGTCCAGCTGCAAGTCGCCGGGCACGACGAACAGGAAGCTCGCCGTTCCGTCCGCGGCCAGGGCCTGGTCCTCACCATCCAGGCTCGCATCGAAGTCCTCGAGAGTGATCCCGCTCGGGAGCGAGACGCCGCTCGCCAGCTCGACCGTCACGTTGACTGTGGCGGAGAACGTGAGGTCGATCCCGAGGATCGTCGGGTCCATCACCCACTGGCCTGAGTTGCCGGCCTTCTTGCCGAAGCTCTGTGCTACGTCGAAGTCGATGAGCACGATCTTCTGATCGCTCGTGACCTCGATCGGTCCCTGGAAGATCACCTTGATGCCCGTCTGGGCGAGACTCGGCATCTGGAGACTTCCTGCCGCATCGCCCTCGCACACGACCGAAGTCGCGCCCGGCGATACGTAGAGCTGGTCTGGGCCCTCGCCCGCATCCACCCCGATGCAGGCTTCCGACACGATCACCCGGAGTTGTGCGTAGCTGCCCTGCGGGACCACGGTCTCATCGACGAGCGTCACGAACTCGTTGGTGAGGTCAGTGAGATCGCCCATCCAACCGCCGTCATCCAGCACGAGTGGGCCTCCGGCGCCGCCCACCAGCTCGATGCGCTCGATCTTCACGACCGCCTGTTCCACGTCACCCTCTGCGTCCGTGAGCAGAATCGACAGCCTGCTCGTCCCATCGGGCGCAGTCGAATCGCACCCGACGAGAGCCAGGACCGCCATGAGTCCCGGAAGAGTTCTTCGCAACCTGCGTAACATGCTCGACCTCGGTTAGTGGCTGACGTTGCGGCCCGAAAGGCCTGCACCCGCTCCCGGAAGAACAGCAACAAGCGTTCCGAAAGAACGAACGCGTAACTAATTATTATACATCATGTTACACAACACAACGCCGTGGTGCCCGTGCAACACTATCAGTTCTTGTGCCGGACTTCCGCAACAGGCGCCGGCTCCTCGCACCCGATCTGGTCAGTATTAGTAGAAGTACACCTCTGAGATGGGCACACTCGAGTCCGTCACGTCAGTACCGCCCAGCACAACTACGTGCGCTTCGCCTGCGGCGTCCACGTATTCCAGGGCGCTGTGGTTGAAGAACGGCACTCCGCCGGCGGCGGCGATCGTCTGCGAGCCCGTCGCGCCGCCAAAGCTACCGAGACTGCCATCCACGTTGATAGTGGCGAACGAGTGCTCGGTCGAGGATGTGGCGGCTCCGTTGTACAGGCCGCCGCCCACGAGAATCCACCCACCGGCCGCGACCGCGGTGTGCTTTGAGCGGGTCTTGATGAGCGTGCTCGAATTCAGCGTCCACGGGGCGTCCGCGAGTTCGCCAGTCCGCAGGTCCAGCGGAGTGTAGACGACATCGCTCGTACGAGTTCCCGTCAGCGTGGCATCGCCTGGAGATACGGCACCGGTCTCGCCGCCAAGCACGTAGAGTACACCGGCCTTCTGCGTCAGCGGAGCGTAGGCCAGCGGAACAGGAAGTGACTGCTGGCTTTCCCAGGCACCCAGAGATCCGTCTTCCTGGATACGAGCTCGATAGACCTCCGCGCTCGGCGCGTTGCCCGCCGCGGCGCCGCCGGCCACGTACAGCCACGACCGGAAGACCGCCACGCCCATGGAGTGGAGCGGAACGGGAAGCGCCGACTCCTCGGCCCACACCGCGTTCGTTCTGTCCAGCTCCACCGTGCTGTGAAACACGCT
>JAUVTH010000197.1 GCA_030601615.1 Gemmatimonadota bacterium | reverse complement strand
GGCCACCTCGCGCCGGAAGGCGCCGTCGTCACGCACGGCGAGCCACACGGACGCCATTCCGCCGCGGCCGATCGCACGCAGGACCCGGTAGCGTCCCACGCGGAAACCCGTCAGGTCCACGCCGTCTCCCGCCCGTTCGATGGTCTCGAGAGCTTCCGGAGGCAGGGGAGGTGGCGTCGAGAGAAATCCGTCCGAAGCGCTCGCCGCGGCCAGCAGGGTCGCTACGGCGTCAAACAGGGCCGGGTCGCCTTCGCAGGCCACACGCAGGCGCTCCTCCCGCTCCGCGGCCAGCCAGTCCAGCGCTTCCGCGAACAAGGAGTCAGCCCGTTTCCAGTCCTCCGGGGGGATGGTGTCTGACAACTATCGATCTCCGGCCTGGGTGACGTCGCCCCGAGAGAACAGCTCAGGTCAGCGACTGATAGAGATACGCCCGGGCCCGCGTCCAATCGCGTTCCACCGTGCGGACGGAGGTGCCGAGGGCCGCCGCGGTCTCCTCCACGGTCATGCCGCCGAAGTACCGGCACTCGACCACGCGCTCGAGTCGTGGGTCGTGTCTGCCGAGCTCCGCCAAGGCCCTGTCGAGGACCATCAGATCGATGTCCCTGGCGCCCTTGACGGACGCGAGATCGTCCCGGAGCGGGACCCGCACATCGCCGCCGCCCCTCTTCAACGCGCCCCGCCGCCTGGCGTGATCGATCAACACATGGCGGATCACCCGCGCCGCCACCGCGAAGAAATGTGCCCTGTCGTTCCACGTCGCGGTCGCCTGATCGACAAGCGCCAGGTACGCCTCGTGCACGACCTCGGTCGTGTCGAGCGTGTGATCCGTGCGTTCGGACTGGAGCCGCCGGTGTGCAATGCGGCGCAGATCGTCGTACACGAGGGGGACCAGGCTCTCGAAGGCCTCTCGGTCACCGCTCGAGCAGCGGGCCAGCACCTCGGTGATCTCGCCCGCTCGTTCCGGCGAAGACGCTGCGCCGGCTTCCGTCCTTTCCTCGCTCAGGGCGTTTCCTCCACGGAATTGGACAGTCTCACACCCTCCTCACCGCTCACGGCCCGTAGCATGATGAGTACTCGGTGCTCGACTGCCAACCCCGGGAGTATCTGTCTCGATTACTCGGGTCCTCCACCTGTAAAGAGGAAAACGGGCGAGAACCCCGCCATGGGCTTTCGTCCGTCTTCATGTGTTACGGTCGTGACTTCGGCAGGTCAGACAGGAGGCCGTGCGCTGCCGCACGCCATTACTCGGACAGGTTCCCAGACAGGACCGACTCGTACAGGGCCAGCGACTCGCGCACGAGCCGGTCGAACGTGAAGTGTGCTTCGTAGCGAGCCCGCGCCGCCCTTCCCATGGCCGCTCTGAGGGCGGGATCCTCCAGCAGGAGCCGCAGCCTATCCGCCAGGAGAGCGTCACCGTCCTCGGGAATCAGGAAGCCGGTGTCTCCGTCGATGACGGCTTCACGCACCCCGCCCACATCCGTCGCCACCACGGGAAGTCCGGCGCGCAGGGCCTCCAGGATGCTGCGGGGGAATCCCTCCCAGTGGCTGATCAGCAGATACAGCTGGGATCCAGCCATCAGCTCCGGCACGTCCTCGCGCATTCCGAGGAACCGGACACGGTCGGACAGGCCCATAGACATGGCCATGGATCGGAGGGCTTCCTCCAGGGGCCCAGAGCCCACGAGGTCCACGGTCCAGTCCAGGTCCACGAGAGTCGCGAGGGCGCGAAACAGTGTTTCGTGGTCCTTCTGTGGCGCGAAACGGGCCACCATGAGAAGCCGCGGCGGGTCGACGGCCGGGTCGGCGTGGAGATCGGCGCCTATATCCGGCATCGCGTTGTGGATGGTCACGAACCGGTCCGGATTCGAGAGGCCGCTGGCAATCGCCAGCTCGCGGTCTGACTCGCACACGGTGACGATACGTCGGGCCAGGGGAGCCATGCTCTTCTCGATGCTCCACACCGCCCAATCACGCCCCCTGGTGCGGGGTAGATCGAACAGCCACCCGTGCGCGGTCGTCAGCGTGGGGATGCCCAGCCTTCGGCCGGCGATGCGGCCCAGGATGCCGGCCTTGCTCGAATGAGTCGAGATGATGTCGGGGCGGACGCGTCGCAGTTGGCCGGTCAGCTCGCGGAGCGCCCGAAGGTCACGCACAGGCCTGAGTGGACGAGCCATGTGCCGCAGGTCGACGATCTCCACGCCCCGCTCCGTCAGCTGGCGGGCAAGGACGCCTCCGCCTCCGGCCAGGACCACGACATCGTGTCCTGACTCCCGGAACGCCGATGCCAGGTCGCGCACATGGATCTGTGCTCCGCCGAGGTCGTCGGACCTCGTTATGACGTATGCGATGCGCACGGTGCTCCTACCAGTCCGCCATCATCTCCTCCACCGCGTAACGCGGCCGGATATCCACGGGCACCGTCACCGCCAGCTGGTCCAGCGCGCCCTGCATCTCCGGAGAGATGGTGCCAAAGCGCTCGATGAACTCGCCCGCGCCGTCGTAGTCTCCGGTGGCCTGCATCATCAGGTAGACATGGGCCATCTCAGCGATCGCCACGGGGAAGATCTCCAGGTCGGCCGCGAAGAGCCCGGTCTCCTCATCGTAGGTAATCGCTCCCCTGTTGCGGAGGAAGTTGAACTGGGTGAGACAGCCCAGGCCGTGCGCCTCGGTGATTCCGAACCGGACGCACCGGAACATGTCCGCCACGTGGTCGATGTACACTTCCTCGAGGAACGCCTCGTCGTACACGCCGTTCCGGGTCAGTACGCGGAGGCTGTTGGTGCCCACGGCGTCGGCCTTCGCCTCTTCCATGGCCGCGTACCTGTCTTTCAGGGCCTGGCGGGTGGTCAGGTCGGGCTGACCGGTGACATAGTCCGGGCCGAGGCCGTGCGCTAGCTCGTGCAGCAACACGCGCGTGAAGTAGGGATCGATCGAGATCCTGGCCGCCTGCTCGGGAACCAGCACTTGCTCCGCGATCGGCTTCAGGATCGTCTCGAACTTCGCATCGATCACGTTGCGCAGCATCACCTTCTTCGAGCCTTCACCTTCACGCACGCGCGGATCGTTGGGCAGGTTGAAGGCGATCGTCTGGATGCCGGCCCGCGTCTCGCCGGCCGCGTAGATCAGGGTGACGACGGAGATCGGCGACGTGAACGCGCGATCCAGGTACTTGTGCTCGTCCGGGATCGGGAGCGCGGCCTCGAGTGCAGGCAAGTTTGCCACCAGTCCGGCCAGGCGCTCGCTTTCCGCCGGATCCTTGAGACCGATGAATGACTCGTACGAGATCTTGTAGCCGAACAGCTTGTCCTCGTAGTTCTCGTACGGCCCGAGCGTGGGCTCGATCAGGTTATCCGTCAGGCGCATCCACGCCACTTCGCTGTCGTAGTAGTCGTCCGACAGCAGGGCGCCCGCCCGCAACTCGAGGAAGCGCTTCAGGGACGGATTGCTCGCCCGCTCCGCCGCGGCCAGCAGATTCTCCGAGGCAGCCTCGAGATGCCGCGCGTAGGCCTCGCGGTACGGAACTGTTGTCAGTCTCCCGTCCTCCGTTCGCTCGATGAGCGTGTACTCCGACTTGAAGGTGGCCTCGTCCTCAGGATGCGCCGAGATCCACTCCTCGAACTCCTCGCGGGTCATGTCTTCGGGATAGAATCCGGCGCCGACCGGCTTGTGGTCCACACCCTCGAGGAAGGGCTCCTCTCCGATCAGGCGATCCCACGGACCGTACATGATGCGGTAGTACCCCCGCGTCGCGGCCGACCCCGGATCGTCGCCCTGCGGAAGAAGCGAAGCGGCGTCCGCGCTGCCACGCCACGCCTGCAGCCTGAAGATGTCATCCAGGTGCCTGGACGCCTCGCCGCGCTCGCGGACCACCCGCCGCTGGTCGGCG
>JAUVTH010000266.1 GCA_030601615.1 Gemmatimonadota bacterium | reverse complement strand
TCCGGCTCGAGCTCACGCATTCTGGCCAGGTATCGCGCCGCGCGTCCCGCGACGCGCACCCGGCCGTCCGATTCCGGCTCGACCTCGGGGATGTCCAGCCGCAGCCCTCCGACAAGAGAAGCGCCGGCGTTGTAGAGCGCCACGGCGACGGCTGCCGTAACCCCCCCTGCCAGTCCGTACAGCGCCGGAAACACTGCGATCGACCAGAAGCCCAGCCGCGTGAGTATGTTGGGCTCGTTTCCGGCGGGTGGTTCCACACCGGCTGCTACGGCGAGCACCAGCCCCACCAGGAAACCGATGAGGCCGTACAGAACCATGGCCAGCTTGAAGGCCGATCGGATGCTGATTCGGCGAATTTCGACCTGCATGGCTCAAGCATAGCACTCGGAACGGGCCTCCGCACCACCGCCACGAAGTAGCGCCGCCGGTTAGAGGCGACGTATTGTTCAGGTACTCGACCCAGCCATTCGACACGAGAAAGTCACGCATAGATGAGCGACGAAGACACCCGGGTTTCAGGCGAACCTCTCGACCCGGAAGAGAGCAAGGGAGCGCTCCTCGATCCGGATGCGAGCGACCGGCTGGAGGCAGAGGACCGGAAGAAACCGATCCCCGGCGGCGAGCCGGACTGCCTGCGGTGCGGGAGGAAGGTGACCCGCAGGGTCGAAAAGTACCCTGCCCCGCGTGGAGGAATCTCGCCGTTCCGAGTGCGCCTCGTCTGCCCGAATGAGCGATGCGGGGCGTGGACGGTGTACGACTGGTAGACTGTTTCAGACCGGAGCGAACGACGTGAGCCCTTTCCGACTGCGGGCCGCAGCGTGTGTGTGGAGTGCGGGCCTTCCCGAGCCGGCCGCGGGAGAGCAGGCGGTCATGGAATACGGAGCGAGAACCATCGGGGAAATGCTCCGCTGGCCTGCCCAAGCCGCCCTGGAATACTGGTACTATGTCGTCGGTGCGATCGTGCTGTTGCTCCTGCTCTGGGGGTACCTGCGAAAGTAGTTACGGCGCTGCGACCGCCCAGGGTCTTCACCAGCCTGCTAAGACCACTCGAAGTCGCGGGCGCGGAGGCGCTGACCGGTGATGCCGCTCGCTTCGTCAGAGGACAGGTAGACGAAGATGTCCGTGATGTCGTAGGGGAGCGGAACGCCGGCCGCGTCCTCTTCGGGGTAGGCGGCCGCGCGCATGCTCGTGCGCATGGCGCCCGGGTCCACGGCGTTGGGGCGCACGCCCGCGTCCTTCAGCTCGCCTGCCAGCATCTCCGACAGAGCCTCGAGACCATTCTTCGAAGGACAGTACGCGCCCCAGTACGGACGCCCGTGGTCGCCCACACCGGACGAGACGTGGATCATCGAGCCGCCGGTGGCGGAGAGCGGATCGATGCAGGCCTTCGCCACGAGGAATGCGCCGGTCAGGTTGACGTCGATCACGTCCCGCCACTCGTTCACGGGATAGTCCCGGATCGCCACACGGGAGCCGAGCATGGAGGCGTTGTTCACGAGAACGTCCATGCGGCCGAACTCGGCCAGCGTCGCATCGACCCACGCCGCCACCTCCGCTTCGTCCGTAACGTCACAGCCAATCACCAGGCACCGGCCGCCCGCCGCGCGCAGCTCCGCAGCCAGGTCGTCGGCCGACTCCGGTCTGCGGGCGCACAACGACACGCTCGCGCCCTCCTCGACGAACCGCCGAGCCAGGTCCGCTCCCAGTCCCTTCGATCCGCCCGAGATCATTGCCACCTTGCCCTGGAGCTTCATGTCGCCAGCCATCCCCTTTGTTGAACGTATGCTCAGCAACCTGCCAGGCCTGAACTTCGTTGACGCGTTCGGCGCCCGCGGCTAGCCTTTGCAAGTCATGAGCGAGCCTGCCGACTGGAACCAGCCGCCCCGCATACAGGTCCCGCCTCCCGGTCCCCGGTCGAGGCGTCTCGCCGCGCGTCTCGCCGAAGTCGAGTCCCGCAACGTCACATTCCTCGCCGATGACTTTCCCATCTTCTGGGAGAAGTCGAGGGGGAGCAACGTGTGGGACGCGGACGGAAACCGCTACGTTGACCTGACGGGCGGGTTCGGGGTGGCCGCCGCCGGGCACCGGAACCACCGGGTGATGTCTGCCATCCGCAGGCAGATCGGACGCTTGCCGCACGGAATGGGCGACGTACACCCGCCGGCCCTCAAGGTGAAGCTGTTGGAGGCCCTCGCCGCCGTGTCGCCGATCCCCGATCCCAGGATCGTCCTCACGTGCTCCGGCGCCGAAGCCGTGGAGGTGGCTCTCAAGACGGCCCGTCTCGCCACCGGCAAGCCGGGCGTGATCGCGTTCAGCGGGGCTTATCACGGCCTGACGTACGGCGCGCTCGCGGTTACGGACCGCGAGCTGTTCCGGGGCCCGTTCGCCGACCAGCTGAATCCGCACGTGATCCGGGCGCCGTATCCGAATCCGTTCCGGCCACCGGCCGAGCTCGAAGCGAAAGATAGCGGGGCGTCCGCTCTGCGCCACGTCGAAGCCCTGCTCGACTCGGCCCCGGGAAGTGCTGTCGGGGCGGTGATCGTGGAGCCGATCCAGGGACGCGGCGGAGACGTCGTGCCGTCGCACGGTTTCCTGACGGGGTTGGCGGATCTGTGCCGCGATCGAGGCCTGCTGCTGATCGCAGACGAGATCTACACGGGCCTCGGACGCACCGGACGCTGGTTCGCGTGCGAGCACGAAGGGGTGACGCCCGACCTGGTCTGCGTGGGGAAGGCGCTCTCCGGCACTCTGCCGATCGCCGCCTGCATCGGTTCGCGGGAGGCGATGGACGCATGGCCGGTTTCCGGCGGGGAAGCGATCCACACATCGACCTTCCTCGGGAACCCGCTGGCGTGTGCGGCGGGAATAGCGTCGCTCGGCGAGATCCGCAAGCGAGGCCTGGTCGAGCGATCCGCCGATGAGGGCGAACGCTGGATCTCGGAGCTGCGGGAGACGTTGGTCCGTCACCCGTCCGTGGGAGAGGTGCGCGGCCGAGGCCTGATGATCGGGATCGACCTGGTCACGAACCGCGAGACCCGCGCGCCCGACCCAGATCTAGCCAGACACGTGATCTCCA
>JAUVTH010000049.1 GCA_030601615.1 Gemmatimonadota bacterium | reverse complement strand
CGCCGACCTGAAGTTCGAGGACATCGGCGAGCGTGCCGTGCACGAAGCACGTCGTTATCTGCTCGACTCGATCGGCTGCGCCCTGGGCGGCTATCAGCAGGAGGACGTGGAGATCGCTCTCGACGTGCTGGGCGAGGTGGCAGGCGAAGGCCCCGCGACAGTGATCGGCTCGGGCGCCCGCATGGACGTCGTCTCGGCCGCCCTGGCCAACGCGCTGATGGTGCGCGTGATGGATTACAACGACATCTACTGGCAGCAGGACCCTTCGCATCCGTCCGATATCATCCCGGCCGCACTGGCCTGCGCCGAGCGGCAGGGCAAGGGCGGTAAGGAGCTCATCGTCGGCATCGTCCTGGGCCACGAGTTCGAGATGCGCCTGTGCGAGGCCGCGTTCCCCGGGATCCGGGAGCGCGGCTGGCACCACGGCACGCTGACGGCGTTCGTCAGTCCGATCGTGGCGGGGCGCATGCTCGACCTTCCATGGGAGTAGGTCCAGCACGCGGTCGGGGTCTCCGCCTCACACTCAGGTACGCTGGGCGCGGTCACGGCCGGCAAGCTCACGATGATGAAGAACACCGTGGACCCGATGGCCACCGAGGCGGGCGTGATGGCGGCCCTGCTGGCCGAGAAGGGCTACACAGGGCCGGAGCACGTGATCGACGGGAAGGAGGGGCTCGTCCACTGCATGGGCCCGGAATGGAAGCTGGAGATCCTCACCGACGGGTTGGGCGACTCGTGGCGTATCGAGCGGTGCGGAATGAAGTACTTCCCCACCGAGGCCCTCACGCACGCGCCGATCTCGGCGGTCCTGCAGCTCGTCGAGGAGAACGACCTGGTGCCGGAGGACGTGGCGAAGATCAGGATCCGCTCGCTCGCTCGCGCCGCCGATATCCTGGCCGACCCCACGAAGTATGACCCGCGAAGCAAGGAGACCGCAGATCACAGTCTGCCGTACGTGATCGCGGCAGCTCTCGTGGAGCGCCGGGTGACGCCCGCCGAATTCGAGCAGGACAAGATCATGGACCCGCGGATCCGAGAGCAGCTCCACAAGGTCGAAGTGGTGGCCGACCCGGAGATCGAGAAGGTCTTCCCCGCCCTGCAGAGAGTCGGCGTCACGATAGAGACCACCGATGGCCGGCAGGTCGGCATGGAGCTTGACTACCCGAAGGGCGACCCCCGCAATCCGCTTACGGAGCAGGAGATCGAAGGCAAGTTCGACGCGCTGGCCGACGGGGTCCTGTCGAAGGATAAGGCCCGTCGCCTGAAGGACGCCGTGTGGCAGGTGGACGGAATGGACTCGGTGTCCGAGCTCCTCGAACTCTGCGTGACGGATCTCTGATCCCCGCGGTGCAGCATCGGAGGTGATGATGGGCCAGACTATGGTCGAGCGGATCGCTCAGAGCCACCTGATGGAGGGACCGGCGCGACCCCTCCGAACGGGTGACGTGGTCTCGCTGCGGCCGCGTCACGTGCTGACGCACGACAACACGGCCGCGGTGATGAAGAAGTTCCTGGCAATCGGCGCCTCGGCCGTGGCCGACAACGACCAGCCTGTGTTCGTCCTCGATCACGACATCCAGAACACGTCAGATGCCAACCTGGACAAGTACCGGCGGATCGAGGAGTTCGCGGCGGCGCACAGCATCCGGTTCTACCCCGCCGGTACGGGGATAGGGCACCAGATCATGGTGTCCCACGGATTCGTCGTTCCCGGCGCGCTCGTGGTAGGATCGGACTCCCACTCCAACATGTACGGAGCGCTGGGAGCGCTCGGCACGCCGGTCGTCCGAACCGACGCGGCCGCGATCTGGGCCACGGGCGAGTTCTGGTGGCAGATTCCCCGTACGGTGAAAGTCCTTTTGGAGGGCGACCTGCCGGAGGGCGTGACGGGTAAGGACCTCATCATCACGCTGTGCGGACTGTATAGCCAGGGCGAAGTGCTGAACGCGGCCGTTGAGTTCCACGGGTCCGGCGTCGCCGGCCTGTCGATGGACGAGAGGTTCAGCGTCTCGAACATGACCACCGAGTGGGGAGCCCTGGTCGGCTGGTTCCCTGTGGATGAGGTCACCGTGGCCTACCTGCGTGCGCGTCGTGAGACGCTGGGTCAGGCGGGCGCGTTCGATCGGTTCAGCGAAGCGGAGCTCGAGGACTGGGCGACCGACCCGCCTCGCCCCTCATCCGCTGCCCGCTACGCCGGCGTCATCGAGCTGGACCTGTCTCGGGTCACACCGCACGTGTCCGGGCCGGACTCCGTCCAGGTGATGCGCTCGATCGCCGACATCGAGGCCGAGAAGGTGGAGATCCAGAAGGCCTACCTCGTCTCGTGCGTGAACAGCCGGCTCGAGGACCTCGAGTCAGCCGCGGTCGTGCTGAATGGCCAGCGGGTGGCCGACGGCGTGGAGATGTACGTGGCGGCAGCGAGCCGAGAGGTGCAGGAAGCCGCCGAAGCCTCAGGGGCCTGGGGCACGCTGGTCGAAGCCGGGGCGCACACGCTGCCGCCCGGCTGCGGCCCGTGCATCGGACTCGGCATGGGCCTGCTCGAGCCTGGAGAGGTAGGCATCTCCGCCACGAATCGGAATTTCAAGGGGCGGATGGGGAGCCGGGACGCACAGGCCTATCTGGCCAGTCCCGCAGTCGTGGCCGCCTCCGCCGTCGCCGGGTACATCCGCGCCCCCGAGGCGACCATCGACGGGTCTCCGCCGTACCTGTTCCGGCTCAACGACCCGGACGAATCAGAGGTCGGTGAAGTTCAGATGGAGCCCGGGTTCCCGGCGAGCCACCAGGGCCGCCTGGTGTTCGTCGCGCAGGACAACCTCAACACGGACGGCATATACGGGAAGGACTTTACGTACCGCGAGGGGATGACGCCCGAGGAGATGGCCGAGGTCGTGATGCGGAACTACGACCCGGACTTCGCCTCCGCAGTCGAGCCCGGCGACGTGCTCGTCGGCTGCTACAACTTCGGGACGGGCTCCAGTCGAGAGCAGGCCGCTACGGCGCTTCAGGCGGCCGGCATTGCGACCGTGATCGCGGGAAGCTTCTCGCAGACTTACCTGCGCAACGCTTTCAACAACGGCTTCGTGTGCATCGAGTGCCCAGCCCTCGTCGACCGGCTGAAGCAACGGTTCGCCGGCGAGAGCTCGCCCACTCTGATCCCGGGCGACTTGCTGGACATCGATTTCGCGCGCGGAACAGTAACGCTGGGGGAGGAAGGGTACTCGTTCGTCCCGCTGGGCGCCGTTCCCCAGGCGCTGATCGTGGCGGGCGGCATCGAAAACCAGATCCGGGCCCGCCTCGGATTCGACGCGTAGTGAAAAGGAGAGGTCCACATATGTCTCGTCGAACGGTTGTTTCCATGCCCGGTGATGGCATCGGTCAGGTCGTGCTTCCGGAGGCCATCCGGGTTCTGGACGTGGTGGGATTCGAGGCAGACTACGTGCATGCCGACATCGGGTGGGAGTTCTGGATCACGGAAGGAAACCCGCTGCCTGAGCGGACCGTCGACCTGTTGGCGGAACACGGGCTCGCACTGTTCGGCGCCATCACGTCGAAGCCGAAGAACGAGGCCACGGCCGAGCTGAGCCCCGAGCTGCGGGACAGGGGCTTCGTATACTACAGTCCGATCGTGGGCCTCCGTCAGCGATTCAACCTCGACGTGTCCATCCGGCCGTGCCGCTCATTCGCGGGGAACCCACGCAACTTCATCCGACGCTCGGCCGACGGCGGGTGGGAAGAGCCGATCGTCGACGCAGTGATCTTCAGGCAGAACACCGAAGGCCTGTACGGCGGCGTCGAGTGGACTGATCCCCCTCCCGACGTGCGCGCGGCCTTCGAGTCGCATCCCAAGTTCAAGCGGTTCGCGGACACGCCGGGACCCGACCTCGCGATCTCGAGTCGGATCTTCACGCGCCGGGCGTGCGCCCGGATCACGCGAGCGGCGTTCGAGTACGCGGCGCTCCACGGATACCCGTCCGTCACAGTGTGCGAAAAGCCGAACGTGCTGCGCGAAACGTCGGGGATGCTGGAGGAGGAAGCTCGGAAGGTGAAGGCGGACTACCCGGACATCCAGCTGTGGTCCACCAACATCGACGCGCAGATGATGTGGCTCACCAAGAACCCCGAGGCCTACTCGGTGATCGTGGCCGGCAACATGTTCGGAGACATCGTGTCGGACGCTTTCGCGGGCCTGGTGGGCGGCCTCGGCTTCGCCTGTTCCGCAAACATCGGTGACGACGTAGCTGTGTTCGAGCCGACACATGGCTCGGCGCCCAAGTACGCTGACCTCGACCCGTCGATCGTGAACCCTATCGCGATGATTCTCACCGCAGCGATGCTGCTGGACCACGTCGGAGAGATGGATCGGGCAAAGGCGATTCGCGACGCGGTCGCCGCCGTGGTGAGCGAAGGCGAGGTCCAGGCATATGACATGATCCGCCTGACGGGAGGCCCGGATGTGCTCGGCAGGGGCGCGGCCTCCACGACGGAGATCACGGACGCCATCATTGCCCGCCTGGGCTGAGGAGATCCGAGTGTCGGCATCAGGAAGAGGCGAAGCGGGTCGGGCGGGCGACGACGTCCGGGGCGACCTGCATGTCGCAGTGGAGCTCGCAGACGCTGGCGGCCTCGACGTCCAGCTGACGTCGAGGGTCAAATCGCTGTACGGGGCCTCGATCGAGCAAACGGCTCGGGCGACTCTGGCCGGTCTCGAGGTGGAACACGCCCGGATCCGGATCGACGACAAGGGCGCCGTACCGTTCGTCATCGCGGCCCGTGTCGAGGCGGCGGCGCTGAGAGCCGGAGCGGCACCCGGCGGCGACGGGAAGCCCGAGCGTACGGTGCCCGACCGGGAGCACTCGACTCGCAACCGCCTGCGCCGGTCCCGTCTCTATCTACCGGGCGACCAGCCCAAGCTGCAGCTGAACGCCGGACTGCATCGACCCGACGGAGTGATCCTCGACCTCGAGGACAGCGTGCACGCGAACGAGAAAGACGCGGCGCGCCTGGTCGTACGGAATGCTCTTCGCTGCGTCGACTTTGGCAATGCCGAGCGAATGGTGAGGATCAACCAGCTGCCACGAGGCCTCGAGGACCTGGACGCGATCATCCCCGAGAGACCGGACCTGGTGCTGATTCCGAAGACGGAGACAGCGAACCAGGTGGCCGAGGTGGACGCACGGATCAGGGAGACCCTCGGGGAACCGGCAGATGGAGATCCTCCGATCTGGATCATGCCGATCGTCGAAACGGCACTCGGGGTCGAGAACGCGTTCCAGATCGCGGCTGCCTCGCCGGCCGTCGTAGCCCTCACGATCGGGCTGGAGGACTACACCGCCGATCTCGGCGTCCAGAAGACTCTCGAAGGTGACGAATCCCTGTACGCGCGCGGCCGTCTGGTGAACGCGGCCCGCGCGGCAGGCGTGCAGGCGATCGACTCGGTGTTCGGCGACGTGGGGGACGAGGAGGGGCTCCGGGAATGGGCCGGTCGCTCGCGCGGACTCGGATTCGAGGGCATGGGCTGCATCCACCCGCGGCAGATCCGGCCGATTCACGAGGCGTTCGCGCCATCGGCGACCGAGATCGAGAAGGCACTCCGTATCGTGGCAGCGTTCGAGGAAGCGGAGGCGAGGGGCCTCGGCGTGGTGAGCCTCGGTACGCGCATGGTGGACCCACCCGTCGTGCTTCGGGCGCAGCGCCTTGTGCACGTGGCCCGGCAGGCCGGGCTGATCGAGGAGCCGGGATCATGAGCGCGAACCGGGAGGACCGTGTGGATTTCGTCGTCAACGCCGCGGGACGGCGCGTCCCCACGATCGTGAACGGTCAGCCGGCGCGGCCGTATGCCGGGGTCGGGGCGCCCGCGCCCGACGGCCCGAAGCACGGACCGCCGATCCGATCCGCCGCCGATTACCCGGAGAACGGCGACAAGCGGGTACCGGACCTGAAGACGGCCCTCGAGCGGTGCGGCCTGCGTGACGGTATGACGATCTCCACCCACCACCACCTCCGCAACGGTGACAGGATTGCCGTGGCGGCGCTGCAGGCGGCGGCGGAGCTTGGTGCCAGGGACCTGAGGTGGCTTCCGAGCGCTTCATTCCCGTGTCACGAGCCCGTGGTGGACCTGATGGAGAGCGGCGTCGTGCACCACATCGAGGGGTCGATGAACGGTCCCCTCGGAGCCTACTGTTCACACGGGCACATGCGGGGCCTCGGTGTGCTCCGGTCGCACGGCGGCCGGTGGCAGGCGATCCAGGATGGAGAGGTTCACGTTGACATCGCCGTGATCGCCGCCCCCACGGCCGACCCGTTCGGCAACGCGGACGGCTCGCACGGTCCGTCGGCGTGCGGCTCCCTCGGGTTCGCCCTCGCCGACTCGATTTACGCGGACCACGTGATCGTCGTCACCGACAACACGGTGCCCTTCCCCTGCGTACCCTGGCAGATTCAGGGCAACAACGTGGACTTCGTAGTCGAGGTCGACTCGATCGGGGATCCCGCGAAGATCGTTTCCGGCACGACGCGCATCACGAGGAGCCCTGACCGACTATTGATCGCGGAGTACGTCGCCCGTTTCCTGCGCGACGCCGGGATCATGCGTGACGGTTTCTCGTTCCAGGCGGGAGCAGGGGGCATCGCCCTCGCATTCGTGGGCTACATCCGCCAGATGATGATCGACGCGGGAGTGAAAGCCCGGTTCGTCCGGGGCGGATCGACGAGCTACCTGGTGGATCTCCTCAACGAGGGCCTGACTGACTACATCCTGGACGGGCAGACGTTCGACCTGGCCGGCGTCCGTTCGATCGGCGAGGACTCCAGGCACCTGCCGACGTCACCGTTCACGTCTTACAACTACCACGGAAAAGGCAACTTCGCGTCGATGGTCGACGCCGTGGTGCTCGGGGCCACCGAGGTCGACGTGAACTTCAACGCCAACGTGGTGACCCACTCCGACGGCATGCTGCTGCACGGCATAGGCGGGTGGCAGAATTGCCTGTTCTCCAGGTGCACGATCCTCGCCCTTCCCTCGTTCCGCGACCGGATTCCCGTGATCCTGGACGAGGTGACGACCCTCACGGGACCGGGAGAGCGGGTGGACGGCATCGTCACGGAGCGCGGCGTCGCGGTGAACCCGCGCCGCACGGACCTGCTCGAGGCGCTCGAGGCATCCGATCTCCCGATCCGCCCCATCGAGGAGATCAAGGCCGAGGTAGAGCTCCTGGTGGGAGGTCCTCCCGCTAAACCCCGGCTCGAAGACGAACCGGTCGCCGTCATCAAATGGGTGGACGGAACGGTCATCGATACGGTCTGGAAGGTGCCCCAGCCGACGGAGTCCGGATGATCGAGCGGCCCAACTCCAAGGCCATCGACCGGAAGCGCCGCCTCGCCCTTCCTCACGCGGACCCTCCGATTCGCGATGCCGAGGAGCGGGCTCGAGACTTCGATGAGGCGTACGGTGAGTGGGACCTCGATGCGGCCCGTGCCGAAGCCGAGCGCTGCATTCAGTGTCCTGCCGCGCCGTGCGTGAAGGCCTGCCCTGTTGAGAACGACATTCTCTACGCCCTGTGGCTGCTCGAGCACGGAGAAGTAGAGGACGCGGCGTCGGTCTTCCGCGCCACCAGCTCCATGCCCGAGGTGTGCGGCCGGGTGTGTCCGCAGACCGAGCTGTGCGAGGGCGCCTGCGTCTACGCCAAGCAGGGACGGCCCCCCGTTGCGATCGGCCGACTGGAAGCGTTCGTCGCCGATCGTGCACCCCGTCCGCCGTTGGAGTCGCCACGCCGCACCGGACACCGGGCGGCCGTGGTGGGCGCCGGACCCGCCGGCCTGACTGTGGCGGAGCACCTGGCCCGCAGGGGTCACGAGGTCTCCGTGTTCGACGCCTGGCCGGCCGGGGGCGGAATCCTTCGGTACGGCATCCCATCGTTCAAGATGGCGCACAGCCTGGTCCAGGATCAGGTGGACTGGCTCGCCGGCGGCGGCGTCAGCTTCGTTTTTGACACGTTCGTGGGACGTGACCTGACGGTGGATGACCTTTTCGACCAGGGCTTCGAGACGGTGTTCCTGGGAATCGGAGCCGGCGTACCCCGGACTCCGTCGATCGAGGGATCCGAGCTGCCAGGCGTCCACCAGGCGACGCCGTTCCTGGTGCGGGCCAACGTGGAGGAGGAGCTGCGACCGGCAGAGATGCGCGACCCGGTCGGCGTCGGGCGTCGAGTGGCAGTGGTCGGAGGGGGCGACACTGCCATGGACTGTCTCCGCACCGCCCTCAGGCTGGGGGCGCAAGAGGTCACGTGCTGGTACCGGCGCACCGAACAGGAGATGCCGGGAAACGAGCGTGACCGGACCCTCGCACGTCAGGAAGGAGCCTCTTTCGAGTGGCTCGCACAGCCGGTTCGGCTCATCTCCGGTCCGCACGGCCGCGTGGGCGCCATGGAATGCATCCGGATGCGCCTCGGTGAGTCCGATGCCTCGGGCCGGCGGCGACCGGTAGAGATTCCCGGATCCGGTTTCGAGGTCCAGGTGGATACGGTCGTTCTGGCTCTCGGCTACCTGGCGGATCGGGACACGGTGGCAAGAGTATCCGACCTCGACGTGGATGATCGTTCTCTGATCACGATCGACGCAGAGTCGGGGAGAACCTCCCGGGAGGGTCTGTTCGCCGGCGGCGACGCCGTGCTGGGCCCGGCCCTCGTAGTCACGGCGGTTGAACATGGCCGCCGGGCAGCGGAGGCCATGCACCGCTACATGACGGCCCGTGGCGCCGGAGTGCCGGCGGGTTGGTCCTCATGAGCGCGGTCGAGCCGCTCGTGCTTGTCATTAACCCCGGCTCGACGTCTACCCGGATCGCCCTGTATCGAGGCGATTCGACAGAGGAGGAGGAAGAGCACGCTCACCCCCCGGAGGTGCTCGAGGAATCTGCCGACCTGTGGAAGCAGCTCGAGCCGCGCAGCGCAGCCGTGAAAGACTTCCTCGAGCGAACCGCAGTCAAGGCGGACTCGCTGGATGCCGTCGTCGGCCGGGGCGGACTTCTGCGACCGGT
>JAUVTH010000099.1 GCA_030601615.1 Gemmatimonadota bacterium | reverse complement strand
GAAGCCGCGGCCGAAGCCGAAGAGGGTGCGGAGGAGGCCGTCGAGGAAGTCGTGGCCGAAGCCGAAGAGGCTGCTGAGGAGGCCGTCGAGGAAGTCGTCGCCGAAGCTGAAGAGATTGCGGACGAGGTCGTCGAGGAAGTTATCGCCGAGGCCGACGAGGTCGTTGAGGAAGTCGTGGCTGAAGCTGGAGGGATTGCGGACGAGGTCGTCGGGGGAGTCGTGGCCGAGGCTGAAGAGGCTGCGGACGAGGTTGTCGAGGAAGTTGTCGCCGAAGCTGAAGAGGCTGCGGACGAGGCCGCTGACGAAGAGTCCGATAAGAAGGACTGATCGCGCCTCGCCGTAGTCCGAGTCCGATGGATGAGATGATCGTAGCGCTGATTCGAAAGGCGCACGGGCTCGACGGGGAGGTTCTCGTCGAGTTGATGACCGATGATCCGGATCAGGTCTTCGTTGAGGATCGGGTGTTCCGGGTGCCGGAAAGAGCACGGGGTCCCGACCGCCTGACGCTGATGGGCGCTCGGCGCCACAAGGGAGGACTACTCCTCCGGTTCCGCGAGATCGCGGATCGGACCGGTGCCGAGTCGCTGCAGGGCCAGGACCTGGCCCTGCCGGCGAACGAGCTGCGGACGCTGGAGGAGAACGAGTTCTTCCTGCACGACCTGATCGGTTACAGCGTCGTGCGGATGAATGGTGAGCCGGTCGGCGTCGTTTCGACGGTGTACGAGACCGGCGAGCAGATGCTGCTCGGCCTGGAGGCGGACGGACGGGAGCTCCTCGTGCCGTTCGGGAGCCAGGTTGTGACGGAAGTGGATCGGGAGGCGCGGCAGATCACGATTGATCCGCCGCCGGGGCTCCTGGAGGTGTGACGGACGTGAGAATCAACGTCGTTACGATCTTCCCGGAGTTCTTCGAAGTGCCCCTGGGCACGAGTATTCCGGGACGTGCGGTGGGTGGTGGGCTCGTGGAGTACCGGGTTGTGAACCTGCGGGACTTCACGCACGACCGGCACCGCACGGTGGACGACGAGCCGTACGGAGGCGGAGCGGGCATGGTCATGAAGCCCGAGCCGTTCTTCGAGGCGATGGACGAGTTGAGGCCCCGGGGCCCGATCGTCCTGCTGAGCCCGCGAGGTCGTGTGTTCGATCACGACACGGCGGTCCGCTTCGCGATGGAGTCGGAGCTGACCTTGCTCTGTGGGCATTACAAGGGTGTGGACGAACGGGTGGCCGAGGGACTGGCCACCGAGGAGCTGTCGGTCGGCGACTACGTGCTGTCCGGCGGTGAACCCGCGGCCCTCGTCGTGGTGGATGCGGTGGTCAGGCTCCTGCCGGGAGCGATGAGTGACCACGAATCCGCCGCGGAGGACTCGTTCTACGACGGATTGCTCGCGCCGCCGGTGTACACGCGGCCGGCCGAGTACCGGGGACGCGAAGTCCCGGCAATACTGCGGTCGGGCGATCACGCCCGAATCGCGCAGTGGCGCAGGCAGCAGGCCGAGCGTCTGACGAGAGACAGAAGACCCGAGCTGTGGAAGCGCGAAGGGGACTGACCCCCGGGCAGGCCCGCGGCGCGTCGGGGAAGAGCCAGATACGTCGTTGAATTCGGTCGCCCGAAGGCGACCCCGGAAGGAGCGAAACCGTGGACCCGAGGATTGCGGGAATCGAGAGGACCCAGCTGCGGTCCGACCTGCCGGCGTTCGCGCCGGGCGACACCGTCAGGGTGCGCGTGCGGGTCAGGGAAGGTGCCAAGGAGCGAATCCAGGCGTTCGAGGGAATCTGTATCGCTCGCAAGGGGGCCGGCCTCAACGAGACGTTCATGGTCCGGAAGATCTCCGGTGGCGTCGGAGTCGAGCGCATCTTCCCGGTGCACTCGCCGTCCATCGCCGGAATCGAAGTAGTCCGCCGCGGACATGTCCGGCGTGCGAAGCTCTATTATCTGCGTGCCAGGCGTGGCAAGCGTGCGCGCGTGCGTGAGCGTCGCTGGTGGGAAGGCGGCGGCATGTCTCCCAAGGCGGAGGCCGCCGCTGCGGCCGCCGAAGCCGCCGAAGCCAAGGCCGCTGCCGAAGTGGCGGAAGCCGCTGAGGCCGAGGCTGCCATGATCGCCGAAGCCGAGGAAGCGGTCGAGGTCGTGTCCGACACAGAAGCGGCGGAGGTCGAGGCGCAGGCGGAAGAGGTCGAAGCGGAGGCGGAAGAGGTCGCCGAAGAGGCTTCGTCAGCCAAGGAAGCTGAGGCTACGGCCGAAGCGCCCGAGAAGGCCGCCGAGTAACCACGGGCCGATGGCTCGCACGGCGCCCACCGACTACGAGCGAGAGGCCTGGGATCGAGGTCTGGACCGGGTGGTGGGCGTCGATGAGGCGGGCTGCGGCCCACTGGCCGGACCGGTCGTGGCGGCGGCGGTGGCTCTACGGCCCGGACAGACGCTCGAGGGCGTCTACGACAGCAAGGCTCTTTCAAGGAAGCAACGCGAGGAACTCGCCCGGGTGATCCGGGACCGGGTCCTCGCGTTTTCCGTTGCGGCGGCCTCGACTCGCGAAATCGACCGTTTCAACATCCGTCGAGCCACGGCGCTGGCCATGTGCCGAGCCGTGGGCCGGCTTCCGTTTGAGCCCGACCTCTTGCTGGTAGATGGGCGGAGCGTGCCGGCGCTCGGGGAGCACACCGCGATCGTGAAGGGCGACCAACTGTCGCTTTCGATCGCCTGTGCCTCCATCTTGTCGAAGACGGTGCGCGACCGCCTCATGGAGAGGCTGTCGAGTCGGTATCCCGCCTACGGGTGGGATGAGAACAAGGGCTATGGGACGGGGCGCCACCTGGCGGCGATTCGTGAGCACGGACCGACGCCGCACCACCGCTGTACGTGGGCGCCGATTGCGCAGCCCGAGCTTCCGCTGGAGGTGTGACCATGCACTCCGAGCATCTCCGAAACGTGCAGGTTTCCTGGGTGGCCTTCGGCTGGTTCGTGGGGCTGGCCGCAGCGGCCGCTGTGCTCCTGCTTCTGGCGGGTGCCGGCCTCACGGAGGCAGGCGGCGCACAGGAGACCCTGGTTCTCACGGTGGCAGTAGCCGTGGGCTGGTTTGTCGGCGGGTTCATCGTGGGCTTCAAGTCCGCCGCAGCGCCGATCCTGCACGGGGCCGCGATGGCCATGTTCACGTTTGTCGCGTGGTTCGTCCTCAACCTGGTATTCGGCGGCCTCACCACTGGCGCCAGTGCGTGGGAGTTCTTCGGGGCGAGGAGCCTGGCGGCGGCCCTTCTCGTGCAGGTTCTGGCGGCCGTTGCCGGCTGCTGGCTGGGATATCGGTATACTCCCGTCCGGGTGGACTGAGTGGAGCCGAACACCCCAACCTGATCCACTCTCCGGACCAATCCATTAGACTCTGCGAGAGGGCGGGCACCTGGGCCCGGTCTGCCGTGTTCTCCTCCATGTGGGCCGGGTTCTTGAGAACCAGGTGACTGCCGAGGTTTGAGCCGGAGGATCACAGTGAAGATCGATCGAAAATGCCTGATGTCAGGTGTCATGGCGGGTTTTCTCGCAGGCGCGGTGCTCATCGTCTTCTACTTCTTCTACGATCTGATCCGGAGCGAGCCTCTTGCCACGCCCACGTTCATGGCCGGTGCCCTGCTCGGGCAGGAAGGGCTGGAGCCCACCTCTCTTCACATCGCGCTGTTCACCCTGCTCCACTTCGTTGCGTTCATCGTGTTGGGTGTGCTGGCCTCAGTGGTGGTCGAGCTGACGGAAGCTCCACGCACCCTGCTGTTCGGGGTCGCCTACGGCCTGTTCGCCTACTCGCTGGTGTTCTACGCGACCCTCGTCATGTCGAGTGCACGGATTCTCGACGCACCCGCGTGGCCGATCGTGTTCTTCGGCAACGTGGTGGCGGGTGCCGTAATGCTGGGATACCTGCGCTGGGCTTCACGGGATGAGGGGGTAACAGGACTGGCTTCGAGCGTGCTGGGAAGCCAGGTGATTCGCGAGGGCGTCGCCGTCGGCGTGATCGGCGCGGGATCGGTCGCGATGTGGTTCCTGGTCCTCGACATGGTAGTGGGGCGGCCCCTGTACACGCCCGGGGCTCTGGGCTCTGCCATGCTGTACGGAGCGGCGGCGGCGGACGCCGTGGTCATATCACCGGGGACGGTGCTCGGCTACACGCTGTACCACATAGCGGCCTTCACGACGGTCGGAGTCCTGGCCTCCGTGCTCGTCAGGCAGGCGGTCAAGTTTCCTCCCCTGGTGTTCGGCCTGATCATCCTGTTCGTCGTGTTCGAGACGTTCGTCGTATTCCTCGTCGCGATGCTGGGTGCATGGCTGATGCAGGAGCTCGCCTGGTGGGCCCTCATCGTCGGGAACCTGCTGGCCGCTGTCTCGATGGGAACGTACCTGCTGCGGAGGCACCCGCAGCTGAGGCACACGCTGCGCGACGAGGTCCTGTGGGCCGAGCCCTGAGTGAGCGGGCGTCTTCTCTCACCCCCGCTGCTCGCAAAGCGACCTACAGGACGGACTTGAGCACCCTGGTGTCCACGTTGGCGCCGCACAGGATGATCGCTATGTCCTTCCCGGTCCACCGGTTGATCGTCTGAAGGAATCCGGCCACGGCCACCGCCGCTGATCCCTCGATGAGCGTGTGGTGGCGCCCGATGATCAGGCGCATCGCCACTCGAATCTCGTCTTCGGATACGGTGAGCGAGTCGTCGATAACTTCCTGGCACAGTTCGAACGTGATCGCGCCGGGCTCCACGCCACCTGCCGTACCGTCCGACAGCGTCGGGAAAGAAGGCAAGTCAAGAACGCGCCCGGCCTTGAGTGACTCATGCATCACGGCCGAGTTTGCGGGTGAGCAGGCCACGACGTGAGTGCCGCGCACTGCCTTCAGGTAGCCTCCGGCTCCCGATATCAGCCCGCCACCGCCCAGGGAAGCGAACAGGACGTCGACGCGTTCCAGGTCCGCCGCCAGCTCCACTCCGAGCGTGCCCTGTCCGGCCACGACGTGCGGGTCATTGTACGGAGATATGTAGGGGATCCCGTTCTCATCTGCGTGACGGCGGGCAGCTGCTTCGGCCAGCACCGGATCGCCCTCGACCCGCATGATCCCGGCGCCCAACGCCTCGATCCCCTCGATCTTGGAAGGATCGGCGGTTTCGGGAACGAAGATGAGAGCCGCCATGCCGGCAATCTGCGCGGCGTGCGCCACGGCCATGCCGTGGTTTCCGGACGAAGCGGCGACGACGGCGGTCACCTCATCCCCGAGCGACAGCAACGCGTTCGTGGCTCCGCGCAGCTTGAAGGAACCGGTGGTCTGGAGGTTCTCGAGCTTGAGGTGGACCCGCGCGCCGCTCATTTCGCTCAGGACGTGGGAGTACTCGACCGGTGTGTGTCGCACGTACGGTGCGATGCGCTGCGCCGCCGCCTGGCACTCGGACGGGAACATGTGGGGTCTCCGGAGTTTCTTGCCGAGACGCTACCTCGCACCAACGTTACCGCAACTGACGCGGTGGCGCACGGCCTCTGGATCGGAGCACACGAATGACCGGATCCGCGGATGCGCGGAACAGGGAAGCCTGTCCGATCTGTCACAGTGTCGTGGGAGAGGGCGAACCGTATGAGTGGGTGCCGGTTTGCCCGCTCGTGTACCCGGAGATCGAGGGCCTGCGGTGCCACGACCGTTGCCTGGCCGAGGAGCGCGAGCGAAATCGGGTGCTGCGCCGGGAAGACCTGAAGCCAGCGTTTCTCACGCGGCGCGTGGCGGACCGCTGAACGGCGGCTATATTCGCACGCGGCTCACGCGATAAGGGGAGGAAGGGGAAGGGCGGAGGAGAGTTAGAGATCAATACCTGACCGGGTAGCTCAGTCGGC
>JAUVTH010000120.1 GCA_030601615.1 Gemmatimonadota bacterium | reverse complement strand
CCGGCGCTGGGCGCGGGCCACCCCCTTGAAGATCCAGAAAACCACGACCGCGATGAGGATGAAGACCTGTTCCATCTCAGATCCCCTTCTCCTCTCCCTCTGCTGCTCCCGCGATGGAAGCCCGCATGTCGGTATCTGACTCCATGTTCCGATACCTCATGTAGTCCATCACGCCCAGGTGGCCCGAACGGAACGCCTCGGCCATCGCGAGAGGCACCTCGGCCTCAGCCTTGACCACTTCGGCCCGCATCTCCTCGACACGTGCCCGGTTCTCCTGCTCGTGAGCCACCGCCAGGGCGCGACGCTCCTCCGCCTTCGCCTGGGCGATCTGCTTGTCCGCTTCCGCCTGGTCGATCTGCAGCTCGGCGCCGATGTTCTTGCCGACGTCCACGTCTGCGATGTCGATCGACAGGATCTCGAACGCCGTGCCGGCGTCGAGTCCCTTGGCGAGCACGGTCTTTGAGATGGCGTCTGGATTCTCGAGCACCTTCTTATGTGAGTCGGCGGAACCGATCGTGCTGACGATCCCCTCACCCACGCGGGCGAGGATGGTCTCCTCCCCCGCCCCACCGACGAGCCGGTTGATGTTGGCTCTGATGGTGACGCGTGCAATCGCGATCAACTGAATGCCGTCCTTCGCCATCGCGGCGACCCTCGGGGTCTGGATCACCTTCGGATTCACCGACACCTGCACGGCTTCGAAGACGTCGCGGCCGGCGAGGTCGATCGCGGCGGCCTGCGAGAACCCGAGCTCGATATTCGCCTTGTCAGCCGAGATCAGGGCGTTGGAGACACGGGCCACGTCGCCACCGGCCAGGAAGTGCGCCTCGAGCTCGTTCACGTCCAGGTCTATACCCGCTTTCGTGGCGGCGATGAGGGGACGGATGATGCCCGCCGGATTCACCTTCCGCAGGCGCATTCCTATGAGGCTGCCGATGCTCACCCTGACGCCGCTGGCGTACGCTTCGATCCACAGGCGAACCGGCACCGCCCATGTGACGATCATTATGAGGAAGAAGGCGAGAAAGACGACGACGATCGCCCCCACGGCGGTGGTTTCTGTCATGACTTCATCTCCTGGGTTTCATGGCCCGTCCCGACGACGGACGGGGGCCGTTTCATGTTCGGTTCCCTACGTACCTACACTCGAAGCGGTCGCTTCATCGCCGGCCGGTTGTCGAGTTGGACCGACTCCGCTTCAGGTTGCTTCCGGTTCTGACTGCTCCTCGCTCGGCTCTGACTCCTGCGCCGATTCGGACTGCCGTTCACCGGGCCCTGACCCCTGCGCCGGTTCGGCGCGACGCACCACGTGGCGGTAGCTCTCGGCTCGAAGAACGATCACTTCTTCGCCCTTCTCGACCCACGGGCCCTCGGTGACCACGTCGATTCTCTCGTCGTCGATCGAGACGGTTCCGGACGGCCGCAGGTCCGTCAGCGCCTTGCCGACACGTCCCTCGAGATCGCTTCTGTCCGGCGCCGACAGGTAGCCCGCCTCCTGTGTCGTGGCCCGGTTCAGCAGGACGCCCGACATCGCGCGGCTGAAAGGCAGGTGTCTGAGGACGGCGAATGCCACCACGCCTATCAGCAGAATCGAAACGGCGATAATCCCTAGAGCGCTGATCACTTCTGACACGGTCGGATAACTCCCAAGCATGCTCAACATGAGGGCGGTGAGAACGGAAACACCACCGGCGAGCCCGGCCACTCCGAATCCGGGGATAACGAACACCTCAAGGGCGATGAGCCCTGCGCCAACGCCGAGCAGGATCACTTCTTCCATGCCCGCCAGGTGCACGACGAAGCGCGCCCCGAAGAACGCCGACAGGCAAATGAGGCCCACCGCACCGGCCAGCCCGAACGTCGGTGTCCTGATCTCGATGATCAGCCCCATGAAGCCCAGGCTGAGCAGCAGTGGCGCCAGCATCGGGTTCGTCAGAAGGCGGACGATCCGTTCAGCCCAGTTGAGGCTCACTTCCCGGACCGGCACGCCCGCGAGACCGAGGGAAGTGACCAGCGCCGGCCAGTCGTCCACGGCTGCGGTCGCGACCCCGAGCTCGACGGCTTCCCGCGTCGTCAGCGTCAGCAGCCGGCCTACCTCCGAGATACCCTCGACGGCCACGTTCTCATCGACCATGGCTTCCGCGATCGCCGGATCGAAACCGCGCTCCTCGGCCAGGGCCCGGAATTCTGACCGCATGGCGCTCACCATCTTCTCTGACGCCCGCTTCCCGGCGCCGACTACCGGCGTCGCGGCCCCGATCGTGGATCCGGGGCGCATGTACAACCGGTCGGCCGACAGGGCGATCATCGCGCCAGCGGACAATGCCCGGCGATTGACGTAGGCGTGAACGGGCACCCGCGCATCCCGCACGGCGTCAATGATCTCCCATGCAGCATCGATGCGGCCGCCCGGAGTGTCGATGTCGAGGATCACGGCGGAAGCCCCCGCTGCGGCCGCTTCCTCGAGCGCTCGGGACACGAACGGGGCGAGGCCCATCTCCACGGTGCCGGTGACGGGCACCCGATACACCGGCCCGCTCTCCTGCCCCCGAGCAACGGGGACAACTGCGGCGAGCAGCACCGCGAGTACCGCCGGCCGGAGCGGCGGCCGCCACGTATGGTGGGTTCTCATGTGAAGAAACTAGCGGCGCGACCGGCGCTTACCAAGGTGCAGACAAATCCCGCTGGACTACACGACCTCCGTCCGATTGTGGGCCCGCGGCCTCCCTCGCTAGGTTATGCTGTTGCGAAATGGACGACATCCTACCTGAACGGAGAGACGCACGAATGGCGGACAAGCTGATCCAGTACGAAGTGGTCGACGGCGTGGCGGTGATCACGATGCACGATCCGCCGGCGAACACGTATACGCACGAGATGATGCGGGAGATGGACGAGGCGATCCTCAGAGCCCGGTTCGACGAGGCCGTTCACGTAATCGTGCTCCGGGGCGCGGGAGAGAAGTTCTTCAGCGCCGGCGCGAACATCAACATGCTCCAGACCTCGGATCCCTACTTCAAATACTACTTCTGCCTGCACGCCAACGAGACGCTGAACCGCCTCGAGCAGACCCCGAAACTGGTCATCGCGGCGCTCAACGGGCACACAGTGGGCGGCGGTCTCGAGATCGCGCTGGCCTGCGACCTCCGGATCGCCAGGAAAGGCGGCGGGAAGATCGGTCTGCCCGAGGTGACGCTGGGCGTGCTCCCGGGCACGGGCGGCACACAGCGCCTCGGCCGGCTACTCGGAAAGTCCCGCGCCATCGAGCTGATGGTTGAGGGCCGCATGTTCGATTTCGAAGAGGCCCTCGAGCTGGGGCTGGTGAACAAGATCTACGAGGGCGATGACTTCTTCGGGCAGATCATGGACTACGCTCGTCAGTTCGTACCGCCGCATAAGGCCTCCCGGGCCGTGGGGCGGATCAAGCGCGCTGTGTGCAGCGGCGTGGAGGTTCCGTTCTCCGAGGGCCTCGCCATCGAGCGTGAGCTCCAGCAGCTGCTGTTCCAGGGCTCGGATGCCAAGGAGGGGCTGAACGCGTACATCGAGAAGCGCCCGCCGGAGTTCACCGGCACCTGAGCGCACGGTCGATGGGAACCGGTCCGGCGAACCGTCGCCGGACCGGACACGACCCCCCGAATAGCGCGGACACCTCCCCGAAAGGACCTCATGGAGCTGCGGACAAGACTGCTGATCGGCGGTGAGTGGGTAGAGGGGAGCGACCGCTTCCCCACAGTGAACCCGGCCACGGAGGAGGTCATCGCCGAGGTTGAGGAGGCGGGCACGGCCGAAGTTGACGCGGCTGTACGCTCGGCGCGGGAAGCGTTCGAGGACCCGGCCTGGCGTGACATGGATCCGCACCGGCGCTCGAAGCTGCTGTGGCGGCTCGCCGACCTGGTTCAAGAGAACCTCGAATTCATCGCCGAGACCGAGACGCGGGACAACGGCAAACCGGCGTTCGAGTCCGCGAAGGTGGACCTTCCGTTCGTCGTTGCGAACTTCCGGTATTTCGCGGGGTGGGCCGACAAGCTATCCGGGGATGTGATCCCCGTTTCGGGCCCGTTCCTCAACTACACGCTCCGCGAGCCCCTGGGCGTGATCGGCGCGATCGTGCCGTGGAACTTCCCGCTCAACATCGCTTCGTGGAAGCTCGCGCCCGCCCTCGCCTGCGGGAACGCCGTGATCCTGAAGCCAGCCGAGGAGACTTCCCTTACGGCACTGCTCCTCGGGGAGCTGGCGCTCGAAGCCGGCTTCCCGCCGGGGATCGTGAACGTGATCCCGGGTCGCGGGCCCATCACCGGACAGGCGATGGTCGAGCATCCGGGCATCGACAAGATCGCATTTACGGGCTCCACGGAAACTGGACGCATCGTCATGCGCAGTGCCGCGGAATCGCTCAAGAAGGTCTCCCTGGAGCTCGGCGGGAAGTCTCCCAACGTCGTGTTCGCGGACGCGGACCTGGCAGCGGCGGCGCGCGGTGTGACGACGGGGATCTTCTACGGGAAGGGTGAAGTGTGTGCGGCCGGATCGCGGCTGTTCGTGGAAGCCTCGATCAAGGACGAGTTCATGGACGTCCTGGTCGCGCGCGCCGCAGGCATGACCGTAGGCGATCCGACGCATCCGAAAACGAGGCTCGGGGCCATCGTGTCGAAAGCGCAGCACGAGCGCGTTCTCTCGTACATCGAGTCGGGAATCTCGGAGGGCGCCGTGCTGCGAGCCGGCGGGAAGCCGGCGAGCGTAGACGGGCGAGGGTTTTTCATCGAGGCCACCGTGTTTGACGACGTGAAGCCCGACATGAAGATCGCCCGTGAGGAGATCTTCGGTCCCGTGCTCGCGACGCTCGCGTTCTCCGACCTGGACGACGCGATCGACCAGGCGAACGAGACCATCTACGGACTGGCCGCAGGCGTATGGACACGCGACGTCGGCAAGGCCCACCGCGACGGGCGGCGCGAGAATGCCGGCACCGGATGGGTTAACACGTACAACCGGTACGAGCCGGGCTCCCCGTTCGGGGGCTGGAAGCAGGCGGGATGCGGCCGAGACCTGGGCGAACGGGCCCGCGAGGAGTACACGCAGACCAAGAGCGTCTGGGTGGCGCTCGACTGAGCGAGCGGAGATGCCTGACATGTCGACCCGAGAACCCGACTCGCGGGATCCCCTGATCTGCGGAGCCGTTCGCACCCCAGTCGGTCGCCACGGCGGGGCCCTGGCGTACGTGCGGCCCGACGACCTTCTCGCCACCGCCATCGCCGAGCTGATG
>JAUVTH010000002.1 GCA_030601615.1 Gemmatimonadota bacterium | reverse complement strand
GCTCCGACACAACGCGCACGCTCACTGGAATTTCGCTACGTCCCGCGAGCTGGACGAAATGCTCGACTCGAGCCGGGCGGCCCTGGCGGACTACGTCGGAGGGAAGCCGTGTGAGATCGTGTTCGGGCCCACTATGACGACGCTCACGTTTCATATGGCCCGGGCGCTCGGCCGCCGGTTCGAGCCCGGGGATGAGATCCTGGTTACGGAACTCGATCACGACGACAACGTGTCTCCGTGGCAGGACCTGGCGATCGAGCGAGGGGTCGTAGTTCGCTCGGTCCCCATGGCTCCCGCGACGGGAGACCTGGACTGGGGCGTCTTCGAGTCGCTCATCTCGAACCGCACAAAGCTCGTGGCGGTCACGGCCGCTTCCAACGCTCTCGGGACCATCGTGGACATGCCACGCGCCAGGCAGCTGGCTCGATCGGCCGGAGCGATTCTGTTCGTGGACGCCGTCCACTTCGCGCCACACGAAAGGGTCGATGTGGGCACCCTCGGATGCGACTTCCTTGTGTGCTCGCCGTACAAGTTCTATGGCCCGCACGTGGGAGTGCTATGGGGGCGGCCGGACCTGCTGAGCGAGGTGCAGCCGCCCAAGCTGGCCCCGGCGCCGGACACCGCGCCCGAGCGGTGGGAGACGGGGACCCTGAATCACGAGGGGATCGCCGGTGCCGGCGCGGCCGTCGACTTTCTGGCCTCGCTGGCTGACGGGCCTGACCGGATGGCCCGCCTTGATGCCACCTTAGCGGAACTGTCTCGACGGGGCGAGGAGCTGATCACCACTCTATGGAAGGGGCTGGCCGCGGTGCCGGGAGTCCGCCTGTACGGGCCGCCCCCCGGAACGCCACGTACGCCGACGCTCTCGTTCACGATCGAGGGCCTCTCCCCGGGCGATGCGGCGGATCTCCTGGCCGCCGAATGGGGGCTCTTCCTGTCGCACGGCAACTTCTACGCGGCCGGGGTGACCGAGAGCCTGGGAGCGGAACCGGACGGTCTGCTGCGGGCGGGCTGTGCGTGCTACACGAGCGACGAAGAGATCGGACGACTGATCGAAGCGGTGGATCGGCTGGCCATGGGCGGTGCCGGACCACCCGAGACCTCTTGGGCGCCGCCTACTCCACCCAACTCTCCATGAACTCCCCTCCCCCCTCCGCCTCGTCCACCAGAGCCTGGAAGATCGCGCGCAGCTGCTCATACGGGAACGTCCCGATCACCATGCGATTATTGATGATCATCGTCGGTGTGGATCGGATGCCGTGCGAGTACTCCTCGGATGTCTTCTCGTACTCCTCCCCGGTGCGAATCAAGCGGCCGACCAGGTCGATGGTAGAGGAGTCCGTGAGCGCCGCTTCCACTCCGTGCCTCCGGGCCAGCTCCACTCGCCACTCGGGAGTCTTCGCCTCCTCGGAGTTGGCGAAGATCTCGTCGTGGATCACCTTGAAAGTCCCGGGATCGTAGGCCGCCATGTACGACAGGTCGCACGCGCCCGGGTGCTTGTCTTTCTCGACGACGTCGTTGCACTGTGCGTCGAGGGGGAAGAACTGGAACGCCACGTTCATCTGCCCCGCGAACTCCTCCTTCAGCCTCACCATCTGCTCGTTGAGGTAGCGACAGTCACTGCACAGCAGGTCGGCGAATTCCACGACCCGAATGGGAGCGTCTTCGAAGGCTCCCGTCGCCGACGCCGTCCGATACGTTGAGATCTCGCTGGGCCAGGCGACCTCAGGAAGGTTGAAGAACTGGTTCACCACCCGGGCCGCCACTCCTCCGCTCTGTGCGTCCCGCCTCGCCTCGTGGTAGCGGGCTGCGGCCCATGCCTGCGAGGCCGTGAACAACGTCAGGACCAGGAGGACGGCGGCCGAGGGCCTGAGCCACCGACCTGCGAATCCCTTCCTGTCGCTGTCGATGCCGTAGCGCCAGAACAGGTATAGGCTGGCGAGCGAGAATGCGTAGAAGCCTGCGCACAGCAGGCACATGCTGCCGAGAACGAGCACCGTGTAGATGGCCAGTGATACGACGCCAATCCCGTTGAGCAGCGCCAGGCTCTTATTGGTTCGCTCCAGGGACTCGGACGGGAGGATCGCGCCGAGCACAACCACTCCCCCCAGGACCGCTCCGAACACGCCGATCGGGACCCCGGCGATCGCCGAGATGCCCGAGAACGCCGAGCTGTCGCAGTTGAAGAACGCCGAGATGTCGCAGAACGACCCTTCCCAGATCGACTCGGGGTAGTTGGCCGTGAAGAAATGTCGAATCGTCCGGTACGCAGCCACCGTCATGCCCGCGCCGGCCACCAGGCTGGCCATACGCTTCCAATTCCAGCCTTCCAGGGTGAGCGAGGGGCTCAATTCTCCTCCTGCATCGGTCCGCGCGGAGCGGACCGCCTCGAAACGTCAGCGACCTCCGAGATAGCGCTCCCGGATCACCGACATGTGATGCGCCGCGTGCCCCGCGACGATGTAGGCCACGGCGCGCACCGACATACGCACCTCGTTGGCCACGCCGGCCCGGTCCCACTGCCCCTCGTCGAAGCCCCCGAACAGACTCTCCGTACTGCGTCGAACGGCCTCGAACTCGTGCGACAGGTTAGACAGGGAACGGTGATCGAAACCGCCGGATCGGACGTATTCATCCTGTTCGAAGGATGGCAACGGATTCTGCTCTCCACGCGCGAAGCACAGCGCTCGCGTCGCGAAGATGCGCTCCGTGTCCACGAGGTGGCCAATGACCTCCTTGATGCTCCACTTCTCAGGTCCGTAGCGATACTCAGCGGTCGCCTTGTCCAGGCTCCCGAGGAAGCCCATGATCTCGTGCCTTTGTTCCTCGAGCACATCCATGATCGGTTCGTCCTGCACCCGATCGATGAACGACTGGTAGTACGGATCGTACTCACTCTCCGAGGGACGACCGGCATCGAAACCGTTCATACTCCACCTCTCATAAAGGGGGCGCAGAAGCCTGAGCGGCTGGCTCGAATGCACATGAGTTATTGGTCTACCTGCCCAGCAGGCAAGGGGTGACATGCTGCACGCCCCGATTGGAAGTGTGGTCAGGCAGTAAAGGCGCGCTTCACCCGCTCCCAGAAACCAGGTTCTCCGGTGTCGGGCTCCGGTGGCTCGCTCTCCACCTCGCGCAGTCTCTCGAGAGCCTCGCGCTCCTCCCGGGACAGGCTCGTGGGCGTCCACACGAGCAGCCGCACGACCTGATCGCCCCGGCCGGAGCCACGCAGTCGTGGCATCCCGCGTTCCCGCAACCGCATCGCCTGGCCGCTCTGGACCCCGGGCGGGACCTTGAGCTTCACCTGACCGTCGATGATCGTCGGCACGTCGATATCCGCACCCAGAGCGGCCTGGCTCATCGTGACGGCCAGATTGTACACGAGGTCGTCGCCCACTCGCTGAAAGCGTCGGTCCTCTTCGACCTCGACGAGTACGAGGACATCACCGCGCGGACCTCCCCCCGGACCCGCGTTCCCTCGACCCGACAGCTTGAGATAGTCGTCGGAGGAAACACCGGCGGGGATCTCGAGCTTGACCGTCCGATCCGTGCGGACGCGGCCACCACCTGAGCACTCGGAGCAAGGATCCAGGATGCGCTCACCAACCCCACCGCAATCGGGACACGGGCGGACGCTCACGAACTGGCCGAGCATGGACCGCTGCACCTGCCGCACCTCCCCCGCGCCGTTGCATGTGCCGCAACGCTCGGGAGCTGTACCGGGCTCGGCGCCCGACCCTCCACACCGGGAGCACGAGTCGAGCACCTTGATCTTCACGCTGCGCTCGGCCCCGCGTGCTGCCTCTTCGAGCGAGATCTTGAGCCGCAGCTTCAGGTCCGCCCCCCGGCGCGGGCCTCGCGACCGGGACGTCCGTCCACCGAAGATGTCGCCGAAGCCCATCCCGCCGAACTCGCGCATGAAGACCTCGAAGGCATCGGCAAAGTCGAATCCGCCGAAGCCGCCGGTCGGCCCTCCGCCCACGCCCCGCTTGATACCCGCTTCACCGAATCGGTCGTAGAGCTGACGCTGCTCCGGATCGCGGAGCACTTCGTACGCCTCCGTGACCCGCTTGAAGTTCTCCTCGGCATCGGAAGAATCGTTCCGATCCGGGTGGTACTGCATCGCCAGCTTGCGATACGCCTTCTTTACCGTCTCGCCGTCAGCGTCACGCGTGACGCCCAGCCGTTCGTAGTAGTCCGCCATTCATGCCTTCGGGTAAACGGGTGCGCGCCGCACCACATGGGGAGCGACGAGCCTCCGACAGGTCAGTGTTCTGTCAGTGAGCGACCAGGTTCGAGACCAGCGACGACGTGCATTCGACGACAGCCAGGATCTTCTCGTACGGCATCCGAGTCGGACCGATCACGCCCACTACGCCTTGCACCTGGTCCACCTGGTACGTAGCCGTGATGATCGTCAGACCCGACAGCTCGGGGACTTCGTGCTCCGCGCCAATCGTGATGTGAGACGCGCCGGAGGTCGCACGACCGTCGAGGACGGAAGCCAGCATATCCCTGTGCTCCGTCAGCTCCATCAGAGCCTTCAGCCTGGCCCGGGAATGGAACTCCGGTTGACTTGCCAGCAGAGACGCGTTCCCGAGGTGAATGTCCTCCGCATCGAGCATCCACTCGAAGATCTCCGGTCCGGACTCGACGAATATATTGACGAACTCCTCTGCCGTCGGATCCGCCACCTGGATGTCCCTCAGTCTCTCGGTCAGCGTGCCGTGGATCTCCCGCAGGCTGGAACCCGCCAGACGCTCGTTCATCGCCCGACCAACCGCGGCGAGGGTCTCGCCGGGCAGCGCCGCCGGCAGATCCACGTAGACCGTTCGTACGACGCCGGATCCGAGGGTGAGGACCATCAGCGCCTTGGCCGAGTCGATCGGCATGAAGTCGAGCTTGAGGAGAATCGCTTCGGCGAGAATCGGTCCGACGGACAGCCCGAGCTCACCCGTGAGCAGGCCCAGCACTCGCGCGGCCCGCTGGACCACCGCCTCCAGCTCCGAGACCGCTGGCAGCCCCGCAAGTTCCTTTTCGATGCGGGCCCGCTGACGCGTCGAGACGTCTCTCCGCCCCATCAGGCTGTCCACGTAATAGCGGTATGCGAGGTCGGTCGGCATCCGGCCGGCCGACGTGTGGGGGTGCGTCAGGAAGCCCTTGCTCTCCAGGTCAGCCATCGTATTGCGGACCGTGGCCGCGGAGATGTCCAGGTCGTATCGCTGGACGATGCGCCGTGAGCCCGTCGGCTCCGCCGTCTCGATGTACGCCTCGACCACCGCCTGAAGGATCGTGCGTTCACGTTCTGTCAGTCTTTCGAATCCCATCGCCGTTTCGCGACCCCGTGTCCTTCTGTTCCTCCTGCATTCTCGCGCCCAGCGCAGCGACCAGTTCGTCCATGCGAAGCCAGCCGGGAGCTGACAGACGCACGCTGTCCCCGGACCGGACGACCCAACCAGCCTCGCTCCACGCCTCCAGCAGGTCACCAGCCGAAGTCCAGGCGCTCTGCCAGAGAGGATCCCTGGTCGAAAGCCCACGGTTCGTACGAAAGGCGAGCCAGAGCCGCTCCATCCGGTTCTCGCCCGCCCCCGTCACCTCATAGTCCTCGTGAGCACTCGCGCCGTCCTTCAAGGCCCTCCGATACGCCTCCCAGCGGAAGACGTTCCACAAGCGCACGCCACCCAGGTAACTGTGTGCCGACGGGCCGAGGCCAAGGTACGAGGAACCGTCCCAGTAATGCCAGTTGTGCCGGCACTCGTGCCCCGGCTGCGCGAAACTGGAAACCTCGTACTGAACGTATCCCTTCTCAGCGAGGGCCTCCACCGCGGAAAGGTATTCCTCCGCGTAGCGCTCTCCATCGACCATCCGGACGACGCCGGATTCCACCCGGCGACCCAGGGGGGTGCGCGGCTCGGCGGTAAGTCCATAGACGCTTACATGCGTAACCCCGGCTTCAACAATCGAATCGACTTCAGTCTGCCAGTCACGGGGGACAGTTTCGGGCAATCCGAAGATCAGATCGGCGTTGATGTCCTCGAATCCGGCCGAGCGGCCGACTGCCAGTGCGCGTCGGGCGCCAGAGGCGTTGTGGAGGCGGCCGAGCCAGCACAAGACATCGTCATCGAACGATTGCACGCCGACGCTCAGGCGGGTCACTCCGGCCTCACGCCAGGACTCCGCTACGGCTCGGCTCAGCGATGCGGGGTTGGACTCGGCCGTCCACTCCACGCTGGTGGGATCCCACCGGAATCGCTTCTTCAGGACGTCCGCGAGCCTGCCCATCTCACTCCCGAGCAGTGACGGCGTGCCTCCACCAATGAACACGGTCTCGACTTCCGGCGGGGTGTCCCAGCCGGTGAGTCGGAACCAACCGTCCAGGTCGAGATCCAGGCACTCGAACCAATCCTCGAGCGCCGGCGCTCTGGTTCGGTGGACTGAGAAATCGCAGTAGTGGCAGCGGTGCACACAGAACGGAAAGTGGACGTACAGACTTCGGGGTGGCTCGACTCCGTGGACCGGAGGCGTTGTCACTATGGTCTCACGAGCTCGAAGCGGTGACCGGGAAGAGAGCGCACGACACCCCCGAGCTCCAGTCGGCTGAGGGTAGCCAGCGCTTCGGAGACATCGAGCCCGACGGCTGTCGCCAGATCGTGCAGCGGGGCCGGCCCATCGGCCAACTCCCGCCGAAGTCTGCCAGCGGGCTTTCCGCATGCGTTGTCCGACTGGTCGCCCACATCGAACAGCGACCGCTGCACCCCGCCGGGCGGACAGCCAGGTGATTCCCCTAGCTGCCGCAACACATCGGCGGCGGACTCGACGACTCCAGCGCCGGAACGGAGAAGCTCGTGCACTCCGCGCGAAACGACCTGGTCGATGGGGCCCGGAACGGCGAGAACTTCCCTGCCAAGCTCCAGGGCCAGATCGGCCGTTATGAGGGCGCCGCTCCGCTCTCCTGCCTGCGCCACGACCACGGCGCTCGACAGCGCCGCGATGATCCGGTTTCGCTCAGGGAAGTGATACTTCTGCGGGGGAGCATCGGGCTCGTACTCGCTCAGCAGCAGACCCCGACGACCGATCGCACCGTACAGGTCCCGGTTGCTCACCGGATAGACACGGTTGATCCCGCATCCGAGAACGCCGATCGTCTCGCCGCCCGCCGCCAGTGCGCCCCGGTGGGCAGCCGCGTCAATACCGCCCGCCAATCCGCTGACCACCACCCACCCGGCCGAGGCGAGATCGAACGCCAGGTCGTGGGCCACGCGCCGGCCGTACTCGGTCGCCCGGCGGGTTCCCACGATTCCCACCATACGCTCCGACGGGATTCGCAACGGTCCCCGCGCCCACAGGGCCCCGGGCGGCGCGTGCAGGTGGAGCAGTCGATCCGGGTATTCGGCCGAGCCCCGCCGAACCCGTCGCGTTACTGCCTCCGGCCGCTCACCCGGTTCTCGCATATCCTTTACGGCCTCCACTCCTCCAGCTCCGGAAAGAGGTCCGGCGCTTCGGCTCGTTCCTTCGCCTTTTCCTCGGTGACCCTGGCCCACAGTCCCTCCAGGAAGGCGGGCAAGCCCTCTCCCGTAACCGACGAGATCACGAAGAATCCCCACGCCTCGGGGGCATCCATCTCCCAGTCCCGATCATCGGACGTCCTGAGGTCTGCTTTCGTCATCACGAGGCAGTGTGGGATCTGCTCGAGCGCCACGTCGTGAGAAAGGAGCTCGTGACGCAACTGCTCGTACGTCGCCTGCGCGTCCTCAGCATCGGCCGGCACCATCAGGACGAGGGTCCGCGTACGCTCGATGTGGCGGAGGAATTGAGTTCCGAGCCCCTTGCCCTGCGCCGCGCCTTCGATGATCCCCGGGATATCAGCGATCACCATGGACCGACCATCGCTCAGTCCCACGACGCCCAGGTTCGGCTCGAGCGTTGTGAAGGGATAGTCGGCAATCTTGGGTCTCGCGGCAGAAACGGCTGCGAGAAGCGTGCTCTTCCCGGCGTTCGGCTCACCGACCAGTCCGACATCCGCGATGAGCTTGAGCTCGAGCGCGATCCGTCGTTCCTCTCCCCACTTGCCAGGCTCCCACTCCCGGGGAGTCTGGTGAGTCGACGTCGCGTACGAAGCATTGCCGCGCCCTCCACGTCCACCGCGCGCCACGACGAGCCGATCTCCGGCCTGCAGGAGCTCTCCCAGGCGCTCACCCGTATCCGCATCGCGCAGCACGGTACCGAGCGGAACCGGCAGCCGGAGCTCTTCGCCGTCCGCACCCGTCTTGTTGCTCCCCTCGCCGTGTCCGGCCCGGCCGGCCGCGTAGTGCTCCCGGTAACGGAAGTCGAGCAGCGTGGACAGTTGTGGGTCCGCCTCCAGGACCACGTCGCCTCCACGCCCACCGTTGCCGCCCGCGGGCCCGCCGCGTGGCACACCCGTCTCGCGCCGGAACGCGACCGCCCCGGCGCCTCCGGCTCCACCTTTGACTCTGATTCGCGCGAAATCTATGAACATCCGCCTCGCCTACCTCTGTTCCAGCACGTGTTGAGACCGGTCCCGGACCCTTCGCCACAGGGCCCGTGCGCGGTCGCGCCATACCTCGTCCGCTGTCGTGGCGATTCCCTCCTCCAATGCATCCTCCACGGCCGAGGGAGAGCACCCGACATGCAGTGCTCCTCTCAGGTGCGAGTGCAGCTGTGGCTCCCACCTGGTAGCCGCAAGAATCGCGACGATGCACAACTCGCGAGTCGCGAGATCGAGCCCGTCCCGGCTAAGCACCTTTCCGTAACCTTCACAGATCATCCAGTCGTCCATGGCCGGGTGGACGAGCCGCACGCTCCCGCGGAGCTTCTCGTACGCACGCCCGTAGACCTCGCGGCACACGACCTCTCCCCTCTCTCTCCACTCTGCCAGATCCGAGGCGTCGGCCACCGACTCCGACATCGGCCGCGTGCCAGTCAGGTGCCGCCAGTCGGCGAGCGCCGCCAGAGCCGCCGGAAACCCGAGGAACAGGTAGCTCTGCAGAAGACTCTCCTCCACCGCCGTCGGCGGCGCCTCATCGATCGCCGTCCGCAGGGCTTCGATCCACCTTGCGCGCTCACCTGCTGCGAGGGCGGCGGACAGTCGCACCAGGGCACGTCGCCCGTTCTCGGACATTCAGTCTTCGTCCCCGTTCATGTTCGCCCTCCTCGCCGTGATGATGCCGACGCGCTCGCCCAGAGTGTTGTCGATCGACACCTCACGTATTTCCTGGAGGGCCTGGCGCTCCTCCCCGTGCAGCACTCCGGCCGTCTCCATCAGCTCGACGATAGCAGGCCCCACCGCCCGGATGGCGCCGTCCTCGACCTTCACAGCCAGCCCCCAGTCGTCATCGACGGCGGCCACGCAGATGACTCCTTCGGCACCTTCCTTGGCGAGCAGCCTCCCACCGGTCGCGTGCATGATCCGTAGAGGTACGCGGCCCGGTGACGAAGTAAGCTCGGGAAAGGTCGTCATCGCACTGACAACGGCGTGTGCTGCCACGTCGCCTCCTCGCGCCTGCCGCACCAGCCTCGAATACGCGCGTGCCATCTCGTGCAGCGGCATTCGAGGGGTCGGAACACCGCACCCGTCCAGCGCCCAATGATGCTCCTCCGGCTTATGATCCATCCAGACGCCCAGGCAGTGCTGAATCCGTTGCTGCACCGGATGACCCAGACGCTCGTATCCTTCGACCGGCCAGTCGTGGTACTTCGCCAGGGCAAGCATTCCGACGTGTTTCCCCGAGCAGTTGTTGTGCAATCGACCCGGGAGGCGGCCGGCGCAACCGAGGACCTGGGCCGTGTCCCGGTCGAACGGAGGATGGGGCCCGCAATGCAGGTGGTCCTCGTTCAATCCGATGCGACGGAGCATCGCTGCGACCCGCTCGGTATGCTCCCTCATCCCACCGTGCGAGGCGCAAATGAGAGCGATTTCTTCGGACCCGAAGCCGTAGGCGTCCGCCACTCCGTCCTCCAGGATCGGGATCGCCTGAAAGGGCTTCATGGCCGAGCGCCAATACGTCAGGATTTCGGGATCCCCGGCGCACAGTTCCTCTCGTCCCGCCGCGCTGCACACAACTCCCTGCACATGATGTGTGGATTCCACTGCGCTGCCGCGGCTCACGTCTACAACAAGGTTGACGGGTTTCAGGGTAGTCCCTCCAGTCAGCAGCAATCAGCCGTCGTAACGGTGAGCGGGAGGTCCTGCTCCCGCCATGCGACCATGTGACCCTCGAGATCCCAGACGCGCTCGAACCCGGCCTCGATCAGGACCGTCTCAGCGATTCCGGCGCGCCGGCCCGTACGACAGTAGACCACAAATCCGCGGTCGCGGTAAGCTTCTAGAGAGTCCAGGCGCGCGCTGATCTGATCGTACGGCACGTTGACCGCGCCGGGAACGTGCCCTTCCGCATACTCCTCCGGACTGCGGACGTCGAGGACGACCGGCCTCTCGTCGGACTCTAGATAGGCCATGAGATCCAGGGGCTTCATCGACTGGCTCGTGGTCGCGTCCGACCTGGCCCCGGCAACGGGGCGCGAAGCCTCGTCCGACATGGCGGAGCGGTCAACCGTGTCTTCCGCCACGGAGCACCCGACACCAATGACGACCCCGACCATCACCAGGATCGACTTCCAGCTCGGCCTCGCATCCGTCATCTCACCAACCTCCTGTTCGTTATCGTGACGTGGAGCTCCGTTGGGCGCCCAAATCTCCCGCCCCGGAACGCGCGAGTCAAACCCCGCTTCTGGCCGCCGACGGGTCGTCCCCAACCCCCAAAGCGACCCCACCGAGCGACCTGTCCCCCTATCCGTCCCCGAGTTCCGCGGCTATTTGCCTTGCCAACCTCGAATAGATGCTACATAATGGGCTCATCTGGGGTATTTGTTACTTCACTATCACCCAACAGGAGACGGCAGCGTGACGAAACAGGAATTTGCGGACAAGCTCGCCGGCAGGTGTGATCTATCCAAGGCCAAGGCTATGGAGGTCATGGATTGCATCTTCTCGACGAAGCCCGGCGAGGGCATCATCGCTGTCGAGCTGGACGCCGGCCGCGACCTCACCATCACGGGATTCGGCACGTTCAAGACGCGCCGGACGAAGGCTCGTAAGGGCCGGAATCCCCAGACGGGCCAAGAGATCACCATCGCCGCGCGTAACAGTGTTTCCTTCCGCGCCGGCAAGGGTCTGAAGGACCGCGTTCGCGAGTAGCGATCCCGGACAGATCCACAATTCAGGCAGGGGGCGAGCGAAGCGAGCCCTCGATGACACGCGCCCCTGCGGCCGGAGCGTTCGGCACAGGGGCGCGTGTCGTTTTCGTGAATGGGACCGGACCCGATGTCCGGGTTCGCTTCCGGGTGTCTGGATAAGTCTGTCCTAGTAGTCTCCGTCCCGCGTGGAGGTACGCGCTTCCGCCAGGTTGCTGTCCGCTTCCGGGTCCGCAGACGTCTCGTCTGCCCACTCTTCGCCCATGGCCAGGTTGAGCAGGTCCTCCGGCGAGTCTACCTCCTGCAGCAGTCGAATCGATTCCTGGTACATCGGGCTGTGCGCCTCGAAGCGCTTGAACATCTCGATCTCCCCGAAAGCCGAGTTGGCGATCTGGGCCTCCAGGAACCGGTCCACCCGAAGCCCTACCTTCTCGAACAGGTCCTCGTCCACCTCGAGCCCTTCCACCTCAGTGATCATCCGATAGAACTCCCGCCGCATCTCTGGCGTCACGGTGAAGTCCTCGGCAATGTCCGGGTGATCATTCGTCCACTGAACGCTGAACCGGAACGCGAGCTGGCGGAGTGAGAATCCGCCCCTGCCGACGACCCGCTCGAACTCTCTTTCGTCAACCGTAGTGGTATCGGGGACGATCACGTCCGGCGTGATCCCGCCACCGCCGTATACGGTGCGCCCACCGTCCGTATGGAAGACCTTCCGCCCCACCGTGTCGGCGATGATGCCGCGCGTCGCCGAGACCTGAGCCGTAACGGCAAGGGCCAGATCATCGGCCAGGCCGTGCTCCATGCTGCGAGTGATGGAGCGCCCACTCGGGGTGTACCAGCCCGCCGTCGTCAATTTGAGGTGATTACCGCCGGGCAGTGAGAATACGGTCTGTACCGAACCCTTTCCGAACGTCGGCGTGCCAAGAATGACCGCCCGATCGTGGTCCTGCAGGGCGCCCGCCAGGATCTCCGACGCGCTGGCGCTGGCGGTGTTGACGATCACGACCATCGGCAGCCCGGAAAACACCTCTTCGTTCGGAGCGCCGAAGCTGAAGTTCTGGTTTTCGACCCGCGACCGTGTCTCTACAATGCCTGCCCCCCGAGGCAAGAACAGGTCGGTGACGGCGACGCCCTGATCCAGCAGGCCGCCCGGATTCCAGCGCAGGTCCAGCACGAGGGCCTCAGCTCCCTGGTCCTGCAGGTCTTCGATCGCCGCGCGGACCTCCTCGCGCGCGTCCCGGCTGAATCCTTCCAGGTGCACGAATCCGATGCGGTCGTTCGCCATGAAGCTCTTGACCGTCTGAACGTGGATCTCGTCGCGAACGATCGTGAACTCCAGCGGCTCGGCCGCCCCCACCCGTCCGATCGTGATCGATACCGGTGTTCCCTTGGGTCCTCTGAGCCGCTCGACCGCTTCCACGTCGTCCCAACCGCGGGCCGATTCGCCCTCCACTCCGACGATGCGATCCCCGGTCATCAGTCCCTGCCGCTCGGCGGGAGTATTCGCGATGATGCCCATCACCGTGATCCACTCGCCGACCTTCTGGATCCGGATACCGAGGCCACCGTATTCACCCTCGATCGACAGCTCGAGATCGTCGGTGTCCTTCGCACTGATGAACACCGAATAGGGATCGCCCAGCTCGGAAAGCATGCCGTCGATCGCCATCCGGTACATGACGGATGGGTCCATCTCCTCCACATACCGTTCAGCTACGAGGCGGTGCACCTCCTCAAATAGCCGGGCCTTGAACACGGTGCTGTCCTGTGCGCCCGCACCCTGCTGCAGGAGCCAGCCACCCGTCCCCAGAGCCATGACCGTTACGGCCACGGCGGGCACCCATGTCCGGTTCAACCTCTTCATCACCCTATCAACTCTCCGGTCCAAGTGGCTGTCTGGCCTGCTCGTCTCTCGCCTGCTCACCGAGTGCCAGCAACTCCTCCTGCGTGGCCGCTCCGTTCAGCAACCGGACGGCCTCCTCGACCTGCCGGCTGCGCTCCACCGCTCGTCTGAGTCCAGCCGACTCTCCAAACGCGGCGGTCGCTACCTGCCGGGCGAGCTGGAAGTCCACCAGGTCTCCCGCGGCGTCCACCAGCTCAGGGTCGAAGCTGACCCCGGTACGCTCCTCCAGGAAGGCCAGGAACTCGCCGCGCATCTCACGGGTGACCATGAAATTCTCGGCCAGTTCGGAGTGCTCTCTCTCATACCGGACGGCAAACCGGAACGCCAGGTCGGGGAACGGCACGTCGGCATCCAGCAGAACCTGTCGTAGTTCCTGCTCCGCGACGGTGAGCGTGTCCGGCGTGACGATCAGGTCGGGCATGATTCCACCGCCTCCATACACCAGCCTGCCCGAGGCCGTCTGATACGTCTGCAGATCCGCCGTGTCCGCAACCGCGTCTCCACGGTCGGCGACGAACCCGTCGGTCACCCCCATGCCAAGCTGAACCGCCTCGGAGACCGCTTCGTTAAACTCGTTCGAGCCGAGGGCGAACGCCGCGTCTCCCTCTCCGCGCGAGCGGTGGATGGACCTTCCGGAGGGAGTGTACCAGGTTCCCGTCGTGAGACGCAGATAGTTGCCTCCCGGTAGCGGGAACACGCTCTGCATCACGCCCTTGCCGAAGGTACGGGTGCCCAGCACCAGCGCCCTGTCGTGGTCCTGCAATGCGCCTGCGACGATTTCGGACGCGCTGGCCGACCAGGCGTTCACCAGAACGACGACCGGCAGACCAGGATACCGGTTCGGGCCCGGCGCCGAGAACGTGTAGCTGTCGCGCGGATCCCTGGCGCGAGTGTCGACCACCATCTCTCCTTCGTCCAGGAACAGGTCCGCGATCTCGACCGCCTCGCGTAGAACTCCGCCCTGGTTATACCTGAGGTCCAGGATGACCGATCTGGCCCCGCGCGCCAGGAGGTCGCTGATGGCTACCTGGAGCTCTTCTGTGGCTTTCCGGCTGAACTGCTGCAGGTATACGTAGCCGACATCGTCGGACAGGATCAGCGACTGGGTGGCCACGATGTGCACGTCGTCCCTTACGATCTCGAACTGCAGGAGGTCAGAGTCGCCGATTCGGCGGACGGCCACCTGGACCGCCTCTCCCTTGGGTCCGCGGAGGGCGGATACGGCTTCCGTCTGGCTCCACCCGACCGTTGACTCACCATCCACCTCTACGATTCGGTCGTCGGGCCTGATATCGAGCGTAGAGGAAGGACTGTTCGGGATGATCCCAAGGACGGTGATCCCTTCTTCCTCGGCGAGGATGCGCATGCCGACCCCGCCGTAGCTGTTCGACAGGAGGGCGCTGGTCTGATTCTCGGCACGGATGAAGGCAGCATATGGATCGCCAAGCTCCATGAGCAGGCCGTCGATCGCCTTGTCGTACAGGTCCTGCGGCGAGACCTCCTCGACGAAATTGTCCGAAACGCGGCGCACGACCGTCTCGAGAAGGGCCTGTGAAGCCGTTGGTTCGGCACTCTCTTGCAGCAGCCAACCGCCGCTGGCCAGCGTGGCCAGCAAGGCCGCCACCGGTATCGTCCAGGAACTTCGAAACTTCATCTAGCCTCCGTCCAGCTGGTCACGTTCGATTTCCAGAAGGCGCGCCACCGTGCGCCCCTCTACCTGAAACTCTCACACACAGAAAAGGTTTCACGCTCCCGGCGGGAAGCGATCCGGCCACCGATCCGACAGCGCCTTCCACAGGCGCTCCTGCACTGCATCGACCGTATCGTCGCTGGAGACCGTGATGACGCCCGGATCGGAAGCGGCCAGCAACTCGTACGCGTCCGCCACGGCACGGTGAAAATCCGCGTGCTCGCGCTCCAGGCGGTCCATCCCACCATGCTGTCTGCCCCTTCCGACGTCGGGATCCAGAACGAGGATCACCGTGCCGTCCGGCTTGAGGCCCCCGGTGGCGAATGCGTTGAGGTCCCTCACTCGGTCGAGCCCCAGCCCCCGGGCCATCCCCTGGTAGGCGTAGGTCGACATCTCGAATCGATCCGCGAGCACCAGCTCTCCCCGCTCGAGCGCCGGGCGTACCACCCTGCGGACGAACTCGGCGCGGGAAGCCAGATACAGGAGGAGCTCGGTCTCGGCGCACACCGGCGTCTCGGGGTCCAGAACCACCCGGCGGATCCTCTCGCCCGCAGGTGTTCCTCCCGGTTCGCGCACAAGGAGATGCGCGATACCCAGACGGTCCAGCCGCTCCGCCAATCGTCTCAGGTGAGTGGACTTGCCAGCCCCCTCTCCCCCCTCGAACGCTATGAAGAGCCCTTCAGATCTCGTTTGGTCGCTCAATGATCCTCAGTAGTCAGATATGGGAATCGGCGCCCGTAGCGGCGCCGACTCTCCCATCTCGTGTTCCGGACAGCCTGATAGGTCGCCGCTATTCTTCGTAGTCGACCCCCAGATGCGTAATCTGCTCCTCACCCATCAGCCACCGCAGCGTGTTCTTCAGCTTCCAGTGCTGAATGAAGACGTCATGCTCCGGATACAGCCCGGGCGTCGTCTGTGGGCTCTTGAAGTAGAACGACAGCCACTCCTGCACGCCGTGCAACCCCGCGCGTCGGGAAAGATCGAGGAACAGAGCCAGGTCGAGCACGATCGGCGCGGCAAGGATCGAGTCGCGGCACAGGAAATCGATCTTGATCTGCATCGGGTATCCCATCCACCCGAAAATGTCGATGTTATCCCAGCCCTCCTTGTTGTCTCCACGCGGCGGGTAATAGTTGATCCTCACCTTGTGGTACATGTCCCCATAAAGATCCGGATACATGTCAGGCTGGAGGATGTGCTCGAGCACGCCGAGCTTGGACTCTTCCTTCGTCTTGAAGCTCTCCGGATCGTCCAGCACTTCGCCATCTCGATTCCCCAGGATGTTCGTGGAGAACCAGCCGGCGAGCCCCAGCATCCGGGCCTTGAGCCCCGGCGCCAGGATCGTTTTGATCAGGGTCTGGCCCGTCTTGAAGTCCTTACCGCAGATCGGAACCCCGTTCCGCTTCGCGAGCTCGAGCATCGCGGGCAGATCTACGGTCAGGTTCGGTGCGCCATTCGCGAACGGCACGCCTTCCTGGAGCGCGGCCCAGGCATAGAGCATCGACGGGGCGATCGCCTCGTGGTTGTCTCGCATGGCCTGCTCCAGCGACTCGACGGTGTCGTGAACCGGCCCGGGCGTGAGGAAGATCTCGGTCGACGCGGCCCACACTATCACCAGGCGGTCACACCCGTTCTCCTCCTTGAACCGGCGTATGTCCTCCCGCAGCTGCTCCGCGAGCTCCATCTTGTTAGCACCGGTCTTGACGTTCGTGCCGTCCAGCTTCTTGACGTAGGCCTTGTCGAACGCCGCCGTCATCGGCTTGATCGACTTCATGAAATCGGCGATCGGCTCCAGGTCCTCGGGTCGCAACACTCCACAGTGGCGCGCTGACTCGTAGGCATCGTCCGGGATCGGATCCCACGCCCCGAACACGATGTCGTCCAGGTCCGCGAGCGGCACGAAGTCCTTCACGAGGGGGGTGCGGCTGTCCGTCCGCTTTCCGAGTCGGATGGTGTTCATCTGCGTGATCGATCCGATCGGCTTGCTGAGCCCGCGCCGCACGGCCTCGACCCCCGCAATCACCGTCGTGGACACAGCCCCTAGTCCGACCAGAAGCACTCCCAGACGCCCCTCCGCGGGAGCGATGTCTCGTCCGCCAGTATGTTCACTCATTTCAACAATCCACTTGAAGTGATATCAACCAACTCGTTTATTTATCTAATTTTCTACGTAACCACTCAGGCGTCCTCCACACCGCCTTCCCGACCGCCACGCCTTCGGGCCGCGTGTTCCGGTAGACCCAGACAATCCGCTGCAGCACCGTCAGGTTCGTCAGGATCGCGAGGCCCCAGAGCACGACGCGCAGGACGGCGCCGTTGTTCTGCTCTCCGAACAGCAGCGCCGCAGCACCTATGAGAACCACGCGCTCCGCACGCTGCATGATCCCGACTGTGCAGTCGATCCCCAGAGCCTCCGCTCGTGCTCGCGTGTAGCTGATCATAAGAGAACCAGCCATGGCCAGGATCACCACATAGATCATCACGACGTCGTTGGCGTCGGCCCTGTAGTCGTTGTACAGCGACAGGAGTCCGATGTATACGATGATCTCCGACAGCCGATCGAGAGTGGAATCGTAGAACGCCCCGAACGGCGATGCCAACCCCGTCCGACGCGCCACCGTGCCGTCGAACAGGTCAAACATACCGCCGACCAGGATCAGTGCACCGGCCGTGCGAACGTTGTGCGAATGGAAGAAGAAGCCCGATGAGCACGTAATCAGGAACCCCAGCGTGCTCAGGGTATTCGGATGCACGCGAGCATCGACCATCCAGTTGATGACCGGACTGACAGCCTTGCGGAGACCTCTCTCCAGGGTCGCCCGGAGTGTCTTCATCACGGAAGAATGATCCTCGACTGCTCGCCTTCCTTTACGCCCGAGCCGATCGACTGGTTCACCTTGTCCATGAGCTTGTCGAAGTTGGCCTGCGCCGAAATCAGAGACTGGTAACGCATGCCGGTTTGCATCTCCTCGCTCAGCCTGCCGAGGTCGTTTTGCAGGTCCTCCGGGGGCTCCTCCTCGCGTTCCAGGAAGCCGATGAGCTTCTCCTGCAGATCCCGGATGCGATCCAGCATTTCCTTCGCCTCTTCGTCTCCATCTATGTCCCGAATGGAAGCCTTGAGGTATGCGTACTCAGGGGTCTGAGAGATGAGTCGGCCCACCTCCACCGCTCGCTCGAAGATCCTGTCCCTGTCGGACGATTCCATCCCGATCTCTCTTCTGGATGAGGTGTGCGGCCGGGCTGCCGCCGGCTGCGCCATAGCTATTTAAGATAACCTGATTATCGCCGAGCCGCGACCGAATCAACTGTCCGGCGTGTCCAATCACTACGTCAGGTCAGGGCGACGACGAAGCGGTCGCGTCCCGATAGATCCTGAGCCAATCGGAGGACCTTCCACTGTCCCTTATCCGCCAGTATGTCGAGCACATCCGGGCCCTGGAGCTCACCGATCTCGAGGAAGAGTCCGCCTCCCGGATTCAGGTGCTCGGCCGCTTTCCGGGCGATCTCTCGCACCATGTCCAGCCCATCGGCGCCACCGAGGAGCGCCACGTGAGGGTCGTGCTCCCTGACCTCACGGGGAAGCTCCTCCATTTCCGCTTCCGTCACGTACGGGGGGTTGCACACGATGATGTCGAAGGTCTCGGACGCTCCGACCCCGTCCCACGGAGACGCCTCCACGCGTCGGAGCTCGACGGTGTCGTCCAGATCCGCCCGCGCCCGGTTCTCCGTGGCCTGCTCGAGCGCGAGCTCTGAGACATCCACACCCACGGCGAACCTCACGATTCCCTCCAGTACGAGGGATAGCGAGATGGCTCCGCTTCCCGTGCCTATGTCGAGGGCGCTGTCCCGCAGGGGAATCCGTTGCCCGGAGGGCCTGCGCACTCTCCGCACGCCGGTAGCGTCCCCGTCGTGATTTGCCCAGTCGACCACCAACTGTACGAGCTGTTCTGTTTCGGGCCGCGGTATGAGGGCTCTCCCGTCGGATACCAGGACGAGGTCCCGGAAGGCCACGGTGCCCTCGAGGTGCTGCAAGGGAACGCCTGCGAGGCGCCGTCGGACAATCTGAGCCAGTTTCCCGGCATCTGCAGGCTCGACGGGCCCGGCGACACTCAAAAGAAGTTCCGATCGAGAGATCCCCAGAACGTGGCACAGGATGCGCTCCGCCTCGTGTCGCGCGCCGGCGATGCCCCCGGCTCCGAGCTCCTCGGCGAGACCGTCGATCACTTCGCGCCGGGTGGGCGCGGGCAGCCTGCGCACAGGCTCGGGCTGAGTCCCGTGCTCCACCACGGGACTCACTCTGGATCCGCGTCTTGGACGGGCTGCTGGAGCCGTTCCTCCATACCCGCGGCCCTCAGGGCTTCGACGAGGTCATCCAGGTCTCCGCCGAGAATGGCGTCGAGCTGATGCAGAGTGAGATTGATCCGGTGATCGGTCACCCGGCTCTGGGGGAAGTTGTAGGTCCGAATCTTCGCCGAGCGATCACCCGTTCCCACGTGAGAACGGCGCTCCCGGGATCGTTCCGCCTCCTGCTCGGCCACCACTCGATCCAGCAGTCGGCTACGCAGCACCTTCATCGCCCTCGCCTTGTTCTTGTGCTGCGACTTCTCGTCCTGGCAGGAAACGACCAGGCCCGTCGGGATGTGCGTGATCCGGACCGCCGAGTCGGTCGTGTTGACGGATTGACCCCCGGGCCCTGACGACCGGAATACGTCGATCTTGAGATCGGCGGGATCGATCTCCACGTCGACCTCTTCCGCTTCCGGGAGTACGGCCACGCTCGCGGCGGACGTGTGGATGCGCCCCGAGCTCTCCGTCACGGGAACCCGCTGTACGCGGTGGACGCCGGACTCGTAGCGAAGGGCTCCGTAAGCATCCTTGCCGCTCACGAGGAAGATGATCTCCTTGAGACCGCCCAGCGTGCCCTCACTTGACGAGAGTACCTCGATGGCCCACTTCCGGGTGTCAGCGTAGCGCGAGTACATGCGGTACAGTTCGGCCGCGAAGAGACCTGCCTCGTTCCCTCCGGCTCCGGCCCGGATCTCCACGACGGCCGGACGATTGTCGAGCGGATCCTTCGGAACGAGCAGGAGGCGCACCTCTTCCTCGACGGGAAGCAGCTGCTCAGTAAGGACCTCGATCTCGAGCTTCGCCAGCGATGCGAGCTCCTCTTCGTCCGTATCGGCCAGCTCGTGTGCCTGCGCAAGCTCGTCCTGCAGCTTCAGGTACCGGCGACTGGCCTCGACGAGAGGCGTGAGATCGGAATGTCGCTGCGCTACGGTACGGAGCTTCGCCGGATCCTCGAGCACGGCAGGATCGGCAAGTTGCACCGCGAGCGCCTCGTGGGTCTCGATGGCCGCGGCAAGGCGAGTGGCAAGATTCGGAGCGTCACCCATGTCAGAAACACCCGGAGGGGATGGAGGGGCGCCTCCCGAGGGGCGCCCTGTCAGGTCACGCGTCCGTGCTCGCGGCTTCCTCGGCCGGAGCCTTGGCCTCCACGTCTTCCGGTTGCTCGGCCACCGCCACGGCCTCCTCCACTTCGGCCGGCGGCTCACCCTCGGAGCGGCCGTACTTCCGACGGAAGCGCTCGACACGACCAGCCGTATCGACCAGTTTCTGTCGACCGGTAAAGAACGGATGACAGTGAGAGCAGATCTCCACGTGCAACTCGTCTACGGTCGCGTAAGTCTCCGATATGCGCCCGCAGGCGCACGTGATCTTGGTCGGTGTGTATTCCGGATGAATCCCTGGCTTCATCTTAAGCTCCGCCTGAGTTACGACTTCCTCTTCTCGACGCTTTCCGCAACGGCCCGCTAGGGACGCCCCGGAATGCACAGCACAATAAAATGGATTCAGCATCTTGTTTCGTCAACTACAGGCTTGTCGCAGCGCTTCCCGGCCGCAACCTTCCCGGGTGGCCGGTGTAGGGGGGGCGTCATCCTCTCACGGATATAACAGGAATGAATACCACGTTATCCAGCATATCTGTCCGGCAGGCGCTGCTCCTCGTTATCGCCGCTGCATCGCTCGCGGGTTGTGGAGGGAACGACAGCACCGGGCCCGAATTCGGCGATCTCGAGTTCTCTCCGGCCTCACCGATCGCGATCGGCGCGGCCAGGCAAGTGGACCTCGAGCTGTTTAGTCTCTCGGACGAGTCGCTCGGTCCGTTAGTCCTGGGCGCAGGCAGCATCCCTCTCAGCTTTCCGCCGGGGTTCACGTGTCCGAGCCTGGAGGTGCTGGTCGCCCCGAACCAGATCAGTTCGCTGGCCGCCGGCGCGTCGAGGGAGGTCAGCGTGAACTTCAGCTTCGCCGGGCTCACCGAACAGGAGTGTCCGCTCGCCACCTACGAGGTGGATCTGAACGCCGCCCTCGGGGCCACGGTTCTCGGTTCAGCGCAGATCCGGCTCGACCATACGGCGCTGGAGTAGCTCGGGTCGCTGAGGAACCCCGGCGGGATGATCGAAGCCGATCATCAGCAGATACGGGGAAGCTGGTCTCCGGGCAGCATATCCACGATCCGGCTCACCCCCAGGCCCGTCGTCAAGACGACGAAACCCGGGCGATCCTCCGTGATAGTGCCTACCCGCACGGCCGATGAGCCTTCCGCATGGGATCGCAGGGCCGTCACGGCATCGTCGGCCGCATCCTCCTCGACGATCGCGACCAGTATGCCCTCGTTCGCCACGTAGAGAGGATCGAGCCCCAGGATCTCACACACGGCTCGCACCGGATCGGGAAACGGGAGGCTCCCCTCATCGAGCCGGACTCCGACGCCCGAGGAGGCCGCGATCTCGTTGAGGGCGCTCGCCACACCTCCGCGAGTCGGATCCCTCAGGACGTGCACGGACTCGCCGCATACCTCACGCAGACTCCTCACGAGCGGCGCCAGACATGCCGTGTCGCTGCGAACTTCGACCTCGAACCCCAGATCATCGCGGGCGGCCATGATCGCCACACCGTGGGCTCCGATGGGACCCGACACGATTACGGCATCTCCCGCCCGCGCTCGATCCGGCCCCGGGCGAAACGTCGAATCCAGGCTACCGATTCCCGTCGTGTTGATGAACATGCCGTCGGCCTTGCCGCGCTCCACGACCTTCGTGTCGCCGGTGATCACGATGACCCCGGCTTCGCTCGCAGCCTCGGCCATGGAGTCCAGTACCCTGTCCAGCACGTCGAACGGAAGACCCTCCTCGAGGATGAAGCCCGCCGACAGATAGAGAGGCTCGGCCCCCATCATTGCCAGATCATTCACCGTTCCGTGCACGGCGAGATGTCCGATGTTTCCGCCCGGAAACTCGAGCGGGCTGACCACGAAGCTGTCGGTCGATACGGCCATGCGATCCCCCGGGACTTCGACGATCGCCGCGTCTCCGAGCTGGGCGAGAACGTCGTTGCCGAACCGCGGGAGAAAGCGCTCTGCGAGCAGCGCCGCACTCAGTTTGCCCCCGGAGCCGTGACCGAGTAACACGCAGTCGACCGCACCGGCCGGAACGGGACACGTCAGACCCGCCGAGGCGATGCGCGAGATGCCTTTCCCGATCGAACGGGCCTGCGAATCGGACCTGGCGCTCACGCGGTCTCCGCTGATGGCTGCTGCTGGAACCGTGCGTAGTTGTAGTAGGCCGCGCACGCTCCCTCCGACGACACCATGGGGGCACCGAGGGGCCTTTCCGGAGTGCACTCGTCCCCAAAAGCCGGGCACTCGAACGGCTTGATGCGGCCGCGCAGAACATCGCCGGCCATGCACGCCTCGGGCTCCGACGTCCGGATCGACTCGAGCTGGAACCTCTTCTCCGCGTCGAACGCCGCAAATTCCTCGCGCAAGCCAAGTCCGCTCTGCGGAATCTCTCCGATGCCCCGCCACTTGCGATCCACGGGCACGAACACCTTCGACACCAGCTCCTGGGCCGGCTCATTCCCGGCGCGACGCACAGATCGGACGTACTGGTTCTCGACCTCGGCCCGTCCCTCTTCGAGCTGCCGTATGGCCATGTAGATCCCTTCGAGGATGTCCACGGACTCGAAACCCGTGACGACGATCGGCACCCCGTACTCCTCTACCAGCGGCTCGTACTCCTTCCAGCCCATTACCGTGCACACGTGACCCGCAGCCAGGAACGCCTCAACCCGGTTGTCCGGTGCATCGAGGATCGCCCGGATCGCAGGGGGAACGGTGACGTGCGACACCAGCACACTGAAGTTCGACACGCCGAGCTCGCGGGCTCTCCACACGGCCATGGCGTTCGCAGGTGCGGTCGTTTCGAACCCGACGGCGAAGAACACGACCTCGCGGTCGGGTTGCGCTCTGGCGATCTCGAGGGCGTCGAGGGGAGAATAGACGACGCGAACCTCCCCGCCGCGTGCACGAACCTGCAGCAAGTCGCCGTCGCTGCCCGGGACCCTGAGCATGTCGCCGAAAGAGGTGAAGATCACGTCGGGGCGGGCAGCCAGGTGCAGGGCACGGTCGATCTGCTCGAGTGGAGTGACGCACACCGGGCATCCGGGACCATGAATCATGTCCACAGCGCCCCGGAGCAGCTCCTGAAGCCCCTGGCGTACGATCGTGTGCGTCTGCCCACCGCATACCTCCATCAGCACACGTGGACGCGACGCCGTGGCCAGGATCCTGTCGATGAGGGAACGCGCCAGCTCCGGATCGCGATACTCGCTGACGTACTTCACGGAGCATCTCCGTCGGGGCGATCCTGGCTGGCCCCGGGGTCCGGTTTCTCGAGTCCTGCCAGGCTCTGCTCAGCCACCTCCTTCATCCATTCCAGCTCGTCCAGCCCGCTGAGCTCCTCCAGGAGTTCAAACGTTCGGCGAGCCTCCTCCTCGTCCACCTTGGAGATGGCGAACCCGACGTGCACGATCACGTAGTCGCCCGGCTCGACCTCCCCGGCTACATAGGCCATGCAGACTTCCCTGCGGACGCCGCCGAAATCTACGACGCCCATCGGGAGCCCTTCGCTCCCATGTATTTCCGTGATCTTACCGGGAATCCCGAGACACATGCCTTACCTCCCCCGCTCGTCGGCCAGGCGCGCGGCAGCCACCACTGCCTGACCATAGCTGATTCCGCCGTCGTTGGGCCCGAGTCGCTGTGGCAGGAGCACGTTCAGGCCCCGCTCCTCAAGTCCCTCCTTCACGATCGCCAGAAGAAGCCCGTTCTGAAAGACTCCGCCACCCAGGGCGACCGTTCCGATACTCAACTCCCGGCACGCGCCGGCCGCGACGTCCACCGTCGTGCGTCCAACGGCCACGTGGAACGCAGCGGCGAGGAGGCCCGTATCGGCTCCGCCTGCCGCCCGCGCACCGAGGTCCGCCAGCAGAGGAAGGGGATCCATCTCCAGGGGTCCCTCGTCCCTCACCCGGACGGGAAAGCCGATGTCGGGAAACCGGGCCCGCGTCGACTCGGAGGCGATCAGCTCTCCGGGATCCCCCCCTCCCGACCCGAGTCCCAACACGTATCGAGACGCCAGCGCCTCGAGCTCCATCGCCGCCTGACCCTCGTACGAAGCCACCCGGCGCACGCCCAGGATCGCGGCAGCGGCATCGAACAGCCGGCCCATGGAGGAGGCGAGGGGGGCGTTCACTCGGCGCTCTATCTGGGCGTCCGCGAGGCGCTTCTCCTGCTTCGTCACACCGCAGAACGCGTTTGCGAAAGCCTCCCCGTAAGCCGCGTCGAGCGCTGCGTAGCCGGCCGCAACGCGCCACGGCCTGCGCGCCGCCAGGTCTCCGCCCGGCATCGGAGCGTAGCGCAAGTGGGCCAGTCGCCGATAGCTCTTCAGGTCCGCGAGCAGGATCTCGGCTCCCCATGTGTTTCCGTCGTCTCCGTATCCTGTGCCGTCGTATGAGATCCCGATCACAGGATCGACGACGCCGTGTTCTCCGGCCACCGCAGCCACGTGCGCGTGGTGATGCTGAACGTCGATCACCCGCGGCAGACCCAGCTCCTCCGCGATGCGGGACGACAGGTAGCCGGGATGCAGGTCTCTCGCGACGACCGATGGCTCGATGCGGAACAGGGTCTTGAACCGCAGGAGGGCCTCGCGATAGTGGTCGAGCGTTTCGACGTTCTCCAGATCTCCAACGTGCTGGCTGACGAAGGCGCTGTCCCCCGCCACGAGGCTGAACGTGCTCTTCAGGTGCGGACCGACGGCCAGAAGAGGCTCCGGCGACGCGACGGGCAGCGGAACCGGCAGAGGAGCGTAGCCGCGCGCCCGGCGAAGAAACACGGGCGCCTCCGCCATGACACGTACGACCGAGTCGTCGTACCGGGCGACGATGTCCCGGTCGTGCATGAGGAACCCGCTCGCGACCGAGAACAGCTTTCGTCCCGCTTCCTCGTTGGTTGTACAGATCGGCAGCTCGCTCAGGTTGCCGCTCGTCATTACGAGAGGCCGTCCCACGCGCTCGAGGAGCAGCAGGTGGAGCGGTGTGTATGCGAGCATGACTCCCACCGTGTCCAGGCCCGGTGAGACTGACGGAGCCAGCCCCGATTCATCCCTCGCGCGCAGGAGCACGATCGGCCTCTCGGACCCCGACAGGACCTGCTCTTCCACCCGCCCTACGTGGCACAGCTCCAGTGCCTCGTCCAGCTCCAGCACCATGACCGCCAGCGGCTTGGCCTCGCGTACCTTCTGCTCGCGCAGCTGGCAGACGGCAGATTCGCTCGTCGCGTCACACGCCAGGTGATATCCCCCCAATCCGCGGATCGCCACGACGTCACCCCTCACGAGCATCCGGACCGCCGCCTCGATCGCCTCGGACCCGCTTTCGACAGGCACGCCGTCCGGACCCGCCAGCCAGATCCGGGGTCCGCAGTCCGGGCAGCTGTTCGTCTCGGAATGGAAGCGCCGATCCGCCGGATCGGTGTACTCACGCCGGCAGGTGGTGCACTGCGGGAAAGCACGCATGCTGGTGCGGACGCGATCATACGGCATCGACTCGATGACCGTATACCTGGGCCCGCAATCGGTGCAGGTGATGAACGGGTACCGGTACCGTCGGTCCGCCGGATCGAAAAGCTCCCTGCGACAGGCTTCGCAGGTCGCCACGTCAGGCGACACGGGGAGTCGTCCCTCCGTTGCCCTGCTCTCGAGGACGCGGAAGTCATTCACGCCGCGTGGCGCCACCGCCTCCGCTTCCAGCGTGTCGATCCGTGCCAGCACAGGTGCCTCGGCCCGCAGGGCCTCGAGGAACCCGGCCAGGGCATCGCCTGTCCCCTCGACCTCGATG
>JAUVTH010000296.1 GCA_030601615.1 Gemmatimonadota bacterium | reverse complement strand
GCGAGCCCTCCCTCCAGGATCTCGTCCCACCCGATCAGCCTCCGGTCGTGCTCGAGCAGAAACCGTTCGATTCGCTGGATGAACCAGCTCTGCAGCTCGTGCTCGTCCGCCAGTCCCTCCCGCCGGATGACCTCCTGGGCGACCGCGCTCTCCTCCCAGCGCCGCTTCGGCGCCTCGTCTCCCCCGATGTGGATGCACGGGGAAGGACACATCTCCATCACCTCGGTCAGGACGCCCTCGAGGAACTCGAACGTGCTCTCGCGCGGGCAGTAGATGTCCTCGTGCACTCCCCACACGGTGGCTACCTCGAATGATTCTCCGGTGCAGGCGAGTTCCGGATAGGCCGCGAGCGCGGCGACCGAGTGCCCCGGCAGCTCGATCTCGGGGATCACCGTGACGTACCGCTCGGCCGCGTAGGCCACGATGTCGCGCACTTCGTCTTTCGTGTAGAAGCCGCCATACGGGATGCCGTCGCCCACGTACGGGTCGAAGTGCTTTTCCAGGATCGTCTCAGCGCGGTACGCCCCTACCTCGGTCAGGCGGGGATAGCTGTCGATCTCGAGTCTCCAGCCCTGATCCTCGGTGAGGTGCCAGTGGAACACGTTGAGCTTGTAGGCGGCCAGGAAGTCGATGTACCGCTTGATGAACTCCGGCGGGAAGAAGTGGCGTCCCACGTCCAGGTGCAGCCCCCGGTACACGAACCGCGGGCGATCCTCGATCTCGAGGGCCGGAACCGCCCAGCCTGCCGCCACCTCATCCGATGCCATGCCCGTCGCGAGCTCCAGCGGCAGCAGCTGGCGCAGAGTCTGGATCCCGTAAAACAGGCCGGCGTGGGTCGCGGCCTCGATCACGATCCCGGACTCGGTCACGCTCAGGGCGTAGCTCTCGTCTCGCGTCAGTGGTGTTTCGGGAAGATCGGCCACGGAGTCCAGGGAGGGCTCCAGTGTCAGCCGAATCGCGTCCGCCTCGCCCGCCCCCGGTCCCTCGACGGTCACAGGCCAGCCCGTCGCTCGCCGCATGGGCTCAGTTAGGCCCTCCGCCAGCCGCAGGAGCTCGGCATCGAGAGCGTCCGACACGACCAGGCGGGTGCTCCCGGTGAGTTGGAACCGACCCGCTCCCGGCACCACCGACTCGGGCTTCGGAACGAGCATCGGCATCTCCACCGTGGAGTCGCAGCCGACGCCCGGGAGGACCAGGGTCAGGGTCGCGGCCAGGATCGAAAGGGAAGGGTGCCGCATGAGAGCCTCGCTCTCCGGTGTACTGAAGGGAGGCCCGAACAGTCGCAGGTTTCGCGGCGGAGCATGCCCCGTCACATTGTCGGCGTCCGGCGGGCCCGACCCGCTCGCGTCATCGAACAGTCAGACAGGAAGACGATACATGAAGCGCCCCCTTCTCACCACGGCCGCGCTCGTCACCCTCGCGTCGCTGAGCGCATGCAGCTTCGGTGACGGCTTCGACGACGCCGCCAGGACCATCTCAGCCGTCGACCTCGCGCAGGGCATTCAGGACCTGTCGGCCGACTCGATGGGAGGACGCGCCCCCGCCTCGTGGGGCGAAGAGCGCACCGTGCGTTACCTGCAGCAGAAGTTCGAGGCGCTCGGCCTCGAGCCGGGCAACGGCATCAGCTGGGTGCAGGAAGTACCGCTTGTGTCGCTCACGGCGGACCCGGACATGGGGGCCGTGATCCGGGGCCGCGGCACCGTGAACCGCCTGCTACACGGATCGGACTTCGTGGCCGTCACCGAGCGAGTGGTCGAGGAGATCGGCCTGGAGGGGTCGGAGCTGGTGTTCGTGGGCTACGGGATCGTGGCTCCCGAGTTCGAGTGGAACGACTACGAAGGCGTGGACGTGCGCGGCAAAACGGTCGTCGTGCTGGTCAACGATCCCGGCTACGCTACGGAGGAAGCAGCGCTGTTCAACGGGCGCGCGATGACGTACTACGGCCGCTGGACCTACAAGTACGAGGAGGCGGGGCGCCAGGGGGCGGACGGCGTGCTGGTCGTCCATCAGACGGGCCCCGCCGGGTATCCGTGGGCGGTCGTGGAAGCGGGCTGGTCGGGTCAGCAGTTCATGCTCGCCGAGAAAGGCGACGCGCCGCTCGTGAAGGTCGAGGGCTGGATCTCGGAGGAGACGGCCCGGACCGTGTTCGCCCAGGCGCGGCTCGATTTCGACGCGCGAGCGCGGGAAGCGGCCACGCGGGAGTTCACACCGTACGAGATGGGCCTCAACCTGACTCTCACCCTGCGGAACTCGATCGAGCGCTCGACCTCACGTAACGTGCTCGCCTTGCTGCCGGGATCGGCCCGCCCCGAAGAGCTCGTCATCTACACGGCCCACTGGGACCACCTCGGCACCGACCCGTTGCTCGGCGCGGACAGCATCTATAACGGCGCGCTCGACAACGCATCGGGCACGTCCGGGCTCGTGCAGATGGCGGCCGCCTTCGCGGCGCTCAAGCGGGCGCCGGCCCGTTCCGTCCTGTTCATGGCGGTTACGGCCGAGGAGCAGGGCCTGCTCGGAACGGCGCACTACGCGTCTCACCCCGGGTATCCGCTGGACGCGACCGTGGCCACGATCAACATGGATGGACTCAACATCTGGGGCCCCACGAGCGACCTCACGGTGGTGGGATACGGGATGTCGGAGCTGGACGACGTTCTGCAGGCAGCGGCCGACGCGGCGGAGCG
>JAUVTH010000031.1 GCA_030601615.1 Gemmatimonadota bacterium | reverse complement strand
CTCCGGCAAGGGGAGCGTGACCCTGTGGTACGACTACCTGTCGGGCGACGGAGACCTGACGGATGGCGACGTGAAGGTGTTCGACACCCTGTTCGCCACGAACCACAAGTTCTACGGCTTCGCCGACCTGTTCCTGAACCTGCCGGTGCACACTGGTGGCCGCGGCCTGCAGGACCTGGCGATCAAGGGCACGTTCCGGCCGCACTCCGAGTGGATGATCCGCCTGGATCTCCACTCGTTTCACATGGCCGACAAGGGCAGCCTGGCGTCCGGCCACTTCGGAGAGGAAGTCGACCTCGTCGGGACCTGGAAGTACAACAAGTATCTGAATCTGAGCGCTGGCTTCAGCTACGTGTTCCAGAACGACGGCTGGGCCGAGATCGGGCGTCTCGACGAGGACATGACCTGGGTCTACGTCATGCTCGACGCGAAGTTCTAAGCCGAGATCGAGTTCCGCAGGCCTCGCGGACGAAGGCCCTGGAGCGCCAGACGCCCCGGGGCCTTCCCCGACTTCGGGAGCGTGGGGGCGTTGCCGGTCAGGAGGTCGTCACCTCGCGGCAGCGATCCTCCTCCTCGTCCCGCTCGAGCTCTCGCAGCAGGCAGTTCACCGTCTGCTGGATGAGATCCTCCACGGGCACTCCCTGCCGGGTGGCCTCGCATTCGTAGGCCTGGAAGTGGATGTCGCTCACTTCAGCCCAGACCTGGATCTTACGCATGCGCCACCTCCGACTCCTTCGACCGTAGCTCGGCCTCCGCCTCTCCTCCCATCGGGTAGGCCGGCACGGCCTTGTAACCGTAACACAGGATTCCGCCCTTTCCCTCCCTCCGGATGAGACGGAACTCCAGCGCGACCATCATTCCGGCCTCGACGGAGGCCGGGTCGCAGTCCGCCACCTGCACCATCATCCTCGCTCCCTCGGGTGTCTCCACCACGGCCAGTGCATAGGGCGCTTCCATGAGGAAGTCATCCGGCGGGACGTGGACGACCGTGTACGTGAGGACGCGTCCTTCGTGTGACAGCTCGATGGTCTCTCCGTCGGTGCTACGGCACTCAGGGCAGATGCGGCGCGGCGGGTACGACACGCGACCGCAGTCGCCGCACCGGGTCGCCTCCAACCGGTAGCGGGAGGGGATCTCCCTCCAGTATCTCGGGCTTGGCATGTCTGTTCCCCTTTCCGCTCAGACGGCTTGGAAGATGTGTACGACGGAGCTGGCGCCCGTTCCGCCCATGTTCTGGGCGAGGCCGAACTCGGCGCCGTGTACCTGGCGGTCGCCCGAGGCTCCAGTGAGCTGCTCGAACAGCTCCACGGCCTGCGCGATACCCGTGGCGCCGACGGGGTGGCCCTTCGACTTGAGTCCCCCGCTCGTATTGACCGGAATACGTCCGCCGAGCGCGGTCTCGCCGGTACGCGCACAGTGGCGGCCCTCTCCGAGCGGCGCGAAGCCCAGCGCCTCGATGCAACAGATCTCCGCGATCGAGAAACAGTCGTGGACTTCAGCCACATCCACTTGCTCGGGGCCGATGCCGGCCATCTCGTACGCCCGGGCTCCCGACGCGGCCACGGAGTCCAGGAAGGCCATGTCCCGACGATCGGTCAGCGCCAACGACGCGGTGGCCATCGCGGTCCCCCGTATCACCACGGGGTGGTCCGTGTACTTCGAGGCCTGGTCCAGCGGACACACCAGCACGGCTGCCGCGCCATCGCTCACCGGCGAGCAATGGAGCAGACGCAGCGGCTCGGAAACGAGAGCCGAGCTCAGTACCTGATCCGTGGTCAGCTCTCGCTGGAACTGCGCGCGCTCGTTCAGGGCTCCGTGTCGGTGATTCTTCACGGATACCCACGCCAGGTCCTCCTCTGTCGTGCCGTGCGCTGCCATGTGCGCTCGGGCGATCAAGGCGTACAGCCCCGGGAAGGTCGCGCCGTGATAGACTTCGGTTTCCTGGTCCGACGCGGTGGCCAGGATCGCGGTCACGTCGGCGCCATCGTTCATCTTCTCCACGCCCGCGGCGAGAACCAGGTCGCTCGCGCCGCTCGCCACCTCCAGGAAGGCGGTGCGCAGCGCCACCCCCCCCGAGGCGCAGGCCGATTCCACTCGAACAGATGGCACTCCGGCCATCCCCAGGTGATCGGCCATCAGCGGCCCCAGGTGTTCCTGGCCCACGAACTGACCGGCTGACATGTTGCCGACGTAAATCGCGTCCAGATGGTCGGTCCCGGCGGCTGTCAGCGCACCCTGCGCCGCCTCCACGAACAGGTCGCGGAGGCTGGCTCCCCACAGCTCACCGAAGTGGGTCATGCCCGCCGCGACGATCGCTACTTCGCGCATTTCTCCCTCCGCGTCAGTCGTTGACGATGATCTTCTCTCGATACTTGGCGTATTCGCCGTAAGTCACGTACCGGCGTGGGCCGTCGAGCATCGAACGGACGCTCGGGGCCAGTCCGCGGCGCTGCGGAAGCAGCCCGGTGGCCCGCAGGACGAACGAATCGCTGCCTGCACCGGATCCGAAGGACGTGATGAGGATCAGGTCATCCGGGTCGGCCACGTCGAGCACCGCCGCCAATCCCGTCGGCGACGACCCGGAGTAGGTGTTGCCCATCGTCGGCACCACCCAGCCGGGATCGATCTGCTCGCGCGTGAAGCCGAGCGATTTCCCCACGGACAGCGGAAACTTGCCGTTCGGCATGTGGAAGACGACGAAGCGGAAGTCCTCCGGCTTCAGGCCCGTCTTGTCGAGAATCCGTGTAGTGGCCTCCGTCACGTGCTTGAAGTACGCCGGCTCGCCGGTGAAGCGTCCCCCGTGCCTCGGGTAGAACTCTCCCTCCCGGCGCCAGAAGTCGGGCGTATCCGTGGTGAAGCTGATCGTGTCCACCACCTCGACCAGCGGGTCATCGCGACCAAACAGAAAGGCCGCGCCGCCGGCGGAGGCCGAGTACTCCAGGGCGTCGTCCGGCGCGCCCTGCGATGTATCGGCCCCTACGGCGAGCGCGTAGTCGACCCGCCCGGACTCGACGAGTGCCAGGGCCACGAACATCGCTTCCGTGCCTGCCTTGCATGCGAATTCGAAATCGGCGACGTGCACTTCCGGCCCGATGCCCAGGGCCTCCGCCACCACGGTACCGCTCGGCTTTACGGCGTACGGGTGAGACTCCGAGCCGATGTAGACGGCCCCGACCCTCGATGGTGACACGCCGGCCCGGGCGAGCGCCGCCCGCCCGGCGGCCACGGAGATGGTGATGGTGTCTTCGTCGAAGCCGGGGACGGATTTCTCCTTCAACATCAGTCCCCTCTGGATGGTGCCGGGGTCTTTCCCCCACTGGCGCGCGATCTCCTCGGTGGTGATGCGCCGCCGCGGGATGAAGGCCCCGTAGCCTGCGATTCCGGCCATGTCCTCCTCCTCGTTCTGATGGTCAGGTGCCGTGCTTGACCCGATTCGACAGGATCTTCCAGCGCGCATCCACCTCGCGCTGAATGTGCTCGACCTGCACTTCGTTGAGGTGTCTGAACCGCGCCTGGCGCCTGAGGTACGGTTCGACCGGCCCGCCCGGGTGGTCGACCGTGAAGCGCCACTCGCCGCCGTTCTCGACCTCCAGCAGCGGGAAGATCCTGCGCTCGACGGCCATGCGAGCGAGGTCGATCGTTTCGTCGTTCTGCGTCTTCCAGCCCGGCGGGCACGGCGCGAGGATGTGGATGAACCGCGTGCCGCGGATCGTGCGTGCCTTCTCCACCTTCTGTACCAGGTCCACAGGGTAGGCCACCGAGGCGGTCGCGGCGTAGGGAATCCGGTGCGCCGCCATGATCGCCATGATGTCCTTCTTGGGCTGGTGCTCCGGGTCCGAGGTCGGCGTGGTCGTGGTCCAGGCTCCCCACGGCGTCGCCGAGGAGCGCTGGATGCCCGTGTTCATGTACGCTTCGTTGTCGTAGCAGAAATAGATGAAGTCCTCGTTGCGCTCCGCTGCTCCCGACAGGGCCTGCAATCCGATGTCGAACGTGCCGCCGTCGCCGGCCCACGCGATCACTGTCGTTTCCGTGTCACCTCGCGACTGGAGACCCGCCTTGATGCCCGACGCCACTGCCGCTGCCGTCTCGAACGCGGTGTGGTACAGCGGTACCCGAAGAGATGACTGCGGCCACGGCCCGGCGATGATGCTCCAGCAGCACGCCGGCAGCACCACCATGGTCTCGGGCCCGAGAGCCTTGAGTACCAGGTTCATCGCGATTGGAGCGGCGCAGCCGGGGCACGCCAGGTGCCCGGAGGCGAGAAGATCGTCGCGCGGGATGTGCTGCTTGATGATCGTCTGGCTCATAGTTCCACCCCCACCCACAGGTCCTCGCGCTCGGGGCGGGCCTTCGTTCGGGTATTGTCGATGATGTCGTCGATGACGGTCGGCGTTACGTCGCGGCCGCCGAGGCCGAGCACGTATCCGAACAGAATCGGCCGGTCCTCGGGAGGCACGTCGTACAGGGCGGAGCGGATCTCCTCGGCGAAGATGCCCCCGTGCCCGGGCGATATGTTCCGGTCCAGGACCGCTACCCGGTCCACGCCGCCCAGCAACGCGCGCAGCTCGTCGGTCGGGAAGGGCCGGAACATCTTGACCTTGATCAGGCCCACTTTGTCTCCGCCGGCTCGTCGCTCGTCCACCACGTGACGCGCCGTCGATGTGATGGTGCCGGAGGTCACGAGCAGGAGGTCGGCGTCCTCGGTCCGGTAGGCCTCGACGGCCCCGTACCGGCGACCCGTGATCGCTTCCCAGTCGTCTTCGACCCTGCGGAACACATCTCGCGCTTCGTGCATGGCCTCCTGCTGCTGCCAGCGTATCTCGGTGTAGGCGTCGGGCCGCACCAGGGCGCCGAATGCGTGAGGGTCCTTCGTGTCCATCTTGTAGACAGCCTCGCGCCGCGGCAGGAAGCGGTCGACGTCCTCCTGCTCGGTGACGTCCACAGGCTCGGACGTGTGGGAGAGGAAGAAGGCGTCGAGCAGCAGCATGACCGGCAGGTCCACCTTCTCGGCGAGCTTGAACGCTTGGATCGTGGTATCGAACACTTCCTGGTTCGTCTCGCAGTACAGCTGAATCCACCCGGTGTCTCGTTGCGAGAGGCTGTCGTTCTGGTCGGTCCAGATGTTCCACCCCGGCGCCATCGCCCGGTTGACGTTGGCCATCACTACGGGGTGGCGACCGCCCGCTGCCCAGTGCAGCATCTCGTGCATCAGCGCGAGTCCCTGCGACGAGGTGGCGGTGAACGTCCTCGTGCCCACGATCGAAGCCCCGATGCAGGCGGCCATTGCCGAGTGCTCGGACTCGACTTTGATATAGCGGGCAGGCAGGCTTCCGTCGGCCACCATGTCCGACAGTGCCTCGACGATCTGCGTCTGCGGCGTGATCGGATAGGCTGAAATGACTTCCACGCGGGAGCGCAGGACGCCCCACGAGACCGCGTGGTTGCCGATCATGACTTTCTTCACATGCCCTCCCGCGTCATCACGATGGCTCCCCGGGGGCACTCGGCGGCGCACAGGCCGCATCCCTTACAGTACCGCATGTCTATCTCGAATCCCCCGTCTTCGCGCCGGGAGATCGCCATGTCCGGGCAGAAAATCAGGCACAGCTCGCAGCGGTTGCACACGCCGCAGTTCAGGCAGCGCTCGGCTTCCTCGATCGCTTCCTTCTGGCTGAGTCCGAAATTGGTCTCGCCGAACGCGGACCGGAGATCGATGCCAGCGTGGAAGTGATCCTCGTGGCGTGGCACCGAGCGGTAATGGTGCGGATTCATCTGATCCCACGTCACCACGTCGTTGACGGGCGCCTCGCGCGGGATCGGGTCCTCGTCCTTCGCATAGCGCATGGCGCTCACGTTGCCACCGGCGAAGCGCAGGTCGTCGAGCGGGACCTCGCCCACGTCCTCCCCTGCCTCCTTGCGCAAGTAGTGATCGATGCCGATTGCCGCGCGTTTGCCGGCGCCCAGCGCGTCAGCCACGGAGCGGGGTAAATCCACGGCGTCGCCGCCCGCGAACACCGGCGCGGACGTGCTCTCTCCGAGGGCCTCCACTTCGACGAGTCCCCAGTTCGTGCGGACCTCGTCGGGCAGGAAGGAGAGGTCGCAGTCCTCACCGATTGCGGTCAGAACCGTGTCCGCCTTCATCGAGAAGACATCCCCTTCGATGGGGACCGGCCTGCGGCGCCCGGAGTCATCGGGTGGCCCGAGCTCCATACGCTGGCACGTGATTCCTACGAACTCGCCGTCCTCCATCTCGACGGCGGTCGGGGCCGCGAGGAACTCGAACTTGACGCCCTCCTCCTTCGTCTCCCTGGCCTCCTGCGGGATGGCCGGCATCTCACGGGGAGTGCGACGGTACAGTACGGTGACGTCCGCTCCCAGCCGGAGGGCGGAACGGGCACAGTCCATCGCGGTGTTGCCGCCGCCCACCACGATCACATGGTCGCCCAGTTCCGGCCGCCCGCCCGCGTTGACCTCCTTGAGGAACTCGAGCCCCGGGCGAATCTCGGGTACGCCCTCGGCTCCTTCAATCCGGGAGTCCTTGCCCATGTGCGCGCCCGGCGCCACGAATACGGCATCGAACCCGTCCAGCACGGCCCACGGCACGTCCGTCCCGATGCGGGTGGAAATGCGAATCTCGATTCCCTCGGCCTCGATCCGTTCGATCTGGCGGTCCAGGATGGCCCGTGGCAGCCGGTACTCGGGGATTCCCAGGCGGAGCATGCCCCCCGCCTCGGGGGCCGCCTCGAATACGGTCACGCCGTAGCCGAACCGAGCCAGGAAGCACGCGCAGGAGAGTCCCGCGGGACCGGACCCGATCACGGCCACGGTCTCGGTCCGAGTACGCTCCGGAGCAGGCGGCGGCGGTGCGGCCAGGATCATGTCTCCCAGCCGGCGCTCTACCGAGTGGATGGCCACGGCCTCGTCCAGGGACGCGCGGTTGCAGCTGTCCTCGCACGGGTGGTGGCACACGCGGCCGGTGACGGCCGGCATCGGGTTCTCGCGTATCAGCAGGTCGGCTGCGTCCTGCAGTCGGCCCTGCCCGATCAGGTACATGTATCCCTCGATGTCGATTCCGACCGGGCAACCGGCGTTGCACGGGGCGACGCCGTCCTGGTACCGCGGCATGATGTACTTCCACGATCCGGTCTGATTCACCAGAGTCGAGGTCTCGCTGATCGCCACGGGCGGGATCCGCCGGCCCGTCTCGTGCGGGCGGGTCAAGTCGCGCTCAGACATGCGACACCTCCGTCGGGGCGGCCGAGCGGACGGCGCCGAAAGCCTCGACGGCCGCCGCGTAGTTGGCCTCCTGCTTGGCCGGCACCTCGTCGTAGATCGCGGCCTTCACCGACTCGAGCCCGATGAGACCGAACTCGGCCGCGAAGGCGCCCACGAGGGCGGTGTTCACGATCGGCTGGGACTTCGAGCCCAGGCCGTGCCGGATGGCGATGCCGCTCGCGTCGATCGTCGCCACGCGGAAACGATCGAGGAGCTTCGGATACTCCTCGGGGGCCTTCTCTGTGTTGATGAGGATCGTGCCGCCCGACTTGAGACCCGACGTCACGTCGATAGCTTCGATCAGTGTCGGGTCGAGGACGATCAGGTCGTCCGGAGCTGTGATCTCGAAACGCAGCCGGATCGGGTCGTCATCGAAGCGAAGAAAGGCCGTGACGGGGGCTCCCCGCCGCTCCACGCCGAACGCGGGGAACGACTGCACCCACTCTCCCTCACGGAACAAGGCCACGGCGAGCAGCTTGGAGGCGATGACCGACCCCTGCCCTCCACGACCGTGTATTCGAAGCTCACGCATATGCAGGTCCTCAAGGGGGAACGAGGAGAGCGCCGGGGGTGACGAACTGACCTGTCCTGCTAGTTTGGGGGCCAAAACGTCCCAGAAACGCCGGAACCGCTCATCCGACCGCGGGCCCTCGGAGCCCGCATTTCCCTCCGTAATCGTGTTGTCGCCCGCGAACCGCCGCATTCGGGCAGCTTCGCGGCAGAGACGCTCCCTCGCGCCTCTACGCACGACATTTGCAAGAAGCGTGCGTCACGGAGAGGTGAGACGATGGCCCGGATTGCCGGCCTGAATCCCCTCTCGTGACACAGGCGGCGGGCCGGACTTCCCCTCGGCGGCACGACGGAGACGGGACATGATCGATCCGAAACAGGACCGTCCGTTCAGCGACGATCCCTACAGCGACCTTCCGTGCGACGGCGCGCCACACTCACGCCGCGAGCACCACGCCCGAGACGAAGCCCTGGGCGCCCTGTGCGCGGAAGCCCAGGCGGACGGAGTGCCGTGCTACGAGCTGGGACGCGACTGCGAGATGTGCGAGCGTGCCTACCTCTCATGGGCGGACGCGAAGTCTGACCGGAGCTAGTTACTTTCCGGCCAGATCCCCAAGTCGTTCTGTTACTGCCGCATAGCCGGTTTCTCACGCCCGTTTGACTACCACCTGACCCGCTTCGGGGTATATTGGAACTGACTGGACGTTTCTCTCTCCCCCCGAGGAGTGGCACCTTGAACATCACACGGATCACGCTGGCGCTCGCTGTCGTCGCGGCTGCGGGCCTTTCGACCAGCGATCTGCGGGCTCAGGAGTCTACGCTGCCGCCGGCGCCGAATTCGGGGACGGACGTGGGGTTCAGCGCGGAGAACGGGCCCTGCTTCTACAATCCCTACCTTTGGAGCAGCAGGGGCCGGCTGAACAACACCTATATGGGTTCCGAACTGGTGACGCTGACCGCCGAAAATGCGGTCGGTTTCGGTGGCTGCGGTGGAACCTACGGGCTCACGCCCGCGAACTTCCTCGGGAACTGGAGTTACCTGGTCATCGACGGGCAGGCGGACGCTTTGAGGTCCCCGTATGTGTCACCCGCGAAGGTCCAGGCCATCAAGGAGCTCAGCCGTGTCGCGGCCGAGGCGGGTCCACCGCGCACGCCGCAGTCGGCTCCTCTCGACCTGACGCCTCCCTTCGAGCCGGAGACGCGCACCGCGCACGCCCCGGTTCCGCTTATCGGCGAGGGGTACGGCTCGAGCGCACTGACTTCACGGTCTCTGGTACTCAAGGTGGTCCCCGGGCCGAAGCCGACCACGTACAACGGCATCCCGATCGTGGAGCGGGGCCAGTCGTGGGAGAGGATCGAGACGGCCGACGGGCGCCGCTTATGGCGGCAGTCCGAGCCGGTCAACAACTCGTACGGCAGCCGCGCCGGAGTGAGAAGTCGCTACACGTCGGCTGAGCGGGCGAATGCCCGCATGCCGACGAACGCGGCGCACGAGCGTCTTCAGAGGCAGGAGGGAATACGTACCGCACCCGGGAGCGCGGCCTCGATGCCGAGCAGCTCGAGCGGCGCGTCTTCGGCTTCCTCTTCGTCGTCCTCTTCGTCTTCGACCAAGGCGAGCGCGCCGCGGGGAGCGGGCAAGAAGCAGCCCCAGTAGCGTCGGTTTTCGACTTGCGTTTGAGCGGCGGCTCCGGACGGGTTCCGGGGCCGCTGTTTTCTTTGGCAGGTCGCCGTTTTGTGTTTCGCAGCGGCCTGTTAGCTCAGTGCCGCCGACACTCGCCGAGCCGGCGCGCCGACCGTCTCTTCGACTTCCTCCTCGACCCGCCTTCCGACGGGGGCCAGGTACACCGCCCAGCAGACCAGGAAGAAGAGGGCGTGATTCCAGAACACGAAATTCAGCTGCAGGTTGAACGCCGGTAGCGACGCCGGCAGGCCTTGTCCGGACAGCAGGCCTACGGTCACCGCGATGGCAGGTGCCGCGATCGCCGTGGACAGATACGCGAGGACCGGCACCAGCATCAGACCCGTCAGCCGGGGACTGATCTTCGAGCCGTGCAGGAACGCGCAACTCACCAGGAAGCCGAAGACGGACGCGTAGACGAGCGACACCCCGATATGAACGGCCCAACCGATCGGGCCTGCCGCGGCCTCCGGATATCCTCCCTGGCCGACGATCTGAGCTCCGATGTAGTCGGCGATGTGCATCGGATAGCCCTTGAAAGCCTGGGCGGAGACGAACACGATGGCGCCGAGCGTCGCCGCCACGAGGGTCCGGGTCCACGACCTGCTCCAGTGCCGAAAAGCCCGCCTGTTGATCATCCCCACCTCCCCTGCCGGCCCGCTGCCGGCTTCACGTGCGCTCCTCGATCACAGTCGGATGAACGCACGGGAGGGTTCCTGGGATCCCGTCGCGGGTGATGGATCAGGAAACCGATTGGACGAATCGGCACACGCGGGCCTAACATCTCCAGTCCGAGGATCATCACTCAGGAGGCACATGCAGGGAGTCGCCGTCGCATCCAGCACCAAGCTGGCGGCAGACGCGGGAGCGATCGTAGCTGACGCCGGCGGTAACGCCGTAGACGCTGCGGTGGCTGCGGCGCTCGTGTCGATCACCACGGAGCCGGCGATCTGCTCACTGGGAGCAGGTGGCTTCCTCACGATCTGGCCCCCGGCGGGTGAGCCGGTGACGATCGACGGCTACATCGAGATGCCGGGTCGCAATCTGCTTCCCGAGCGGCTCGGCGGCGGCCGGCGCGACGTCCGCATCGACTACGGTGGAGGCGTAGACCTCACCGTCGGTCACGGCTCCGTGGGCACCCCGGGCGGCCTCGCCGCCCTGTCGCTCGCCTCCACGCGGTACGGGC
>JAUVTH010000163.1 GCA_030601615.1 Gemmatimonadota bacterium | reverse complement strand
GGGGCAGGCGGGACCGATCGACTCGGGAGCGACGCAGAGCCTGCTGTACGGCACCGAGCTCGAGATTGGACGCTACCTTACCCCGGATCTGTTCGTGCGGGCGACCCAGCCGCTGGGCGGCCAGCTACCTGGCTTCGGCCTTGAGTGGACTTTCGCCCCGTTGTGGCGCCTGGAGTTCGTGACCGAGGACCGGTTCAAGCGATACGCGTCGTACGGATACTCGTTCAGCGCGTACAGCCGGCGAACGTTCGGTCTGATGCTCTTCCGGGACTGGAACTTCTGAGTGTAGATTCCGGTCCCTGGCAGGGTTCTTCTGTGACCTGCTGGAGAACGTGATGAGCCATGTGAAGACATTCGGCACTGTGCTGCGGATGTACGGGGCTCGACCCCTGGACCGACGCGAGGAGCTTGTGCAACGTGGCGTCTAATTACCCGATAGCGGACTCGGAGCGCTATCTCGTTCTCCTGAATCCCAACGCGGCAGGAGGGCAGACAGAAGTGCTGCGCCGCCGCATTGGCGGTGCGATGGCATCGCACCGCGTTCCGTTCGACATCATCGAGTCCACCAGCGTCGAGGACGGCCTGCGGATCGTCCGCGCAGCCGTCGAGACCGGTTGCAAAGCGATCGTGGCCGCCGGCGGTGACGGCACGATTGCGCTGGCCCTCCGCGGCACGGCGGGCAGCGGAGTACCGGTGGCGCTCCTGCCGTTCGGCACAGGCAACCAGCTGGCCCTGAACTTCGGTGTGCCCGTATCGCTGGAGGACAGCGTCCGGGTGGCCGTGGAGGGTGTCGAGGAGCGGATCGACCTGGGCCGCATCGGAGACGAGTACTTCGCGCTTATCGCCGGGGTGGGGCTCGACGCGGAGGTGATGGCGAGCGCCACGTCCGAGCTCAAGAGCCGACTCGGTGTGCTGGCATATCTGGTGGGCGGCCTGAAGCATGTGATCACGCCCAGCCGTACCCGCTACCGGATCGTCGCGGACGACGAGGAGATCGAGATCGAGGCCTCGATGGTCCTACTGGCCAATGCCGGGATCATCGGGGCTGGAGGATTGCCCGTCGAGCTCAAGCTGGCGCCACGGACCTCGTTCCAGGACGGCCTCCTCGACGTGGCCATCTTCTCGCCGCGTCACCTGCCCGACATGGCGGCGATGCTGACCCGGGTGGTGTTCCAGAAGTACTCGGGAGACGATCGCATGATCTTCCTGCAGGCGCGCCGGATCAGAGTCGAGTCCGACCCGCCCGTGGCGGCGCAGATCGATGGGGAGCCGCGCGGAGAGACGCCGATCGAGGCCGAGATCGTGCCGCTGGCCGGACGCATCCTGGTTCCCCGCTGACTCTCTGATCCGGGCTAACCCGGGTCTTTCCACGAACCCTGAAGGCATATGCTGACCGTCCGTACACACACCAGTCTCGACCCGGATCTCCTGGCTGAGATCGCACGCGACCAGGGCACGCCGACATACGTTTACGACGGCAGGGTACTGGACGCGGGCGTACACCGGTGGGTCGATGCCGTCGGTGATCCGGCCCGTATCTGCTACGCCGTGAAGGCGAACTACAACCTGGGCGTTCTGTCGCGACTGGCATCTCACGGGATCGGTTTCGAGGCGTCCACGATCGGGGAGATGGCGCGCGCCCTGGCCGCCGGAGTATCCGAGTCCCGGGTCGTCCTGGGCGGAGTGCCGAAGTCGTCGGAAGCCGTGGAGGAGGGGATCCGTCGGGACCTCGATCTGGTGGTGCTGCAGGCATCGCACGAGGTCGAGGCGGCCGTGCGAGCCGGCGCATCCCGTGCAGGACCTCCCGCGAAGGTCGGACTGCGGGTGCGTCCGGGGATCCGGGCCGGCGCCCACCCTTCGCTGGAGACCGGTCGCGCGGATGCCAAGTTCGGGTTCGATCCCTCCGAGATCCGGGACGCGTGGATGGCGCTCGCCGCCGCGGATGGACTCCAGCCCACGACCCTGGCGTTCCACCTCGGATCGGGCCTCGACTCGCTGCGGCCGTACGAAGGGGCGATCGATGTCCTCCTGCATCTTGTCGAGGACTTGACGTCGACCCGTGCTCCCGTCCGCGAACTGGACCTGGGTGGCGGTCTCGGAGTGGCGTACGACGAGGGGGAGATGGACCTGGAACCCGCGGACCTGGTTCGTATCGTCGAGGATCGGCTCGCCGGAACGGACCTGACGGTGCGCTACGAGCCGGGCCGCTCGATCGCCGCGCACGCCGGCACGCTCGTCACGAGGGTCCTGTACCGTCGCGAGCGGGACGGGCACCCGGCGCTCATCTGCGACGGCGGATTCACAGACTTTGGTCGCTTCGCTCTGTACGGCGCCGAGCACGGGATCGAGCCCGTAACCGGAGAGCTCGAGGGACCCGCCACGGTCGAGGTGCTCGGCCCGACGTGCGAGTCGGGCGACAAGCTCGGCACGGGACGCCGCCTCCATGGGGTGCGTCCGGGCGACCTGCTGGCGGTCCGCGACGTCGGGGCGTACGGGTTCGTGATGGCCTCCAACTACAACGCCCGCCCGCGTCCCGCGGAGATCCTCGTGGACGATTCGGGTTGGAGGGTGGTGCGTGTCCGCGAGGCCCTCGAAGACCTGTGGCGGGGGGAGATCGCCGGGTGAGCCGGGACGACGCTGGATACCTGGTCGTCCGCGGAGCCCGGGAGCACAACCTCAGGGACATCGATGTAGAGATCCCCCGGAACCGGATCACCGTCGTGACGGGCCTGTCGGGATCGGGAAAGTCTTCGCTGGCCTTCGACACGATCTACGCCGAGGGCCAGCGTCGGTACGTCGAATCCCTGTCCGCCTACGCGCGCCAGTTCCTCGGCGTAATGGAGAAACCGGATGTCGACCAGATCGACGGTCTGTCACCGGCGATCGCGATCGAGCAGCGCAAAGCGGCCCGGAATCCCCGCAGTACCGTCGGGACGGTCACAGAGATCTACGATTACCTCCGGCTCCTGTGGGCCCGCGCAGGAACCCCACATTGTCCCGACTGCGGGCGGCCGGTGCGCCGTCAGTCGGCCACCCAGATCGCGGCTCGCGTCATAGCGTGGCCCGACGGCACGAGGGTCGAAATCCTGGCTCCCCTGATCCGCGGACGGAAAGGCGAATTCCGCGACCTGTTCGATGAAGCGTTGCAGGAAGGGTTCGTGCGGGCCCGGGTAGACGGCGACCTGGTCGACCTGTCCGATCCTCCCAAGCTCAACCGGCGCCTCAACCACGAGATCTCGGTCGTGGTGGACCGACTGGTGCTGCGTGAGGGGGAGCGGGCCCGGGTAGCCGAATCGATCGAGACCGCACTCCGCATGGCCGCGGGCACGGTGGAGGTTCTGGAGTACGGCGCCCGCGAGGACGACGGTGATCCGGCCGTGGAGAACCACCTGTTCAGCGAGCACTATGCGTGTCCAGTCTGCGGGATCAGCATACCGGATCTCGAGCCACGCCAGTTCTCATTCAATTCCCCGTATGGCGCCTGTCCGGCATGCGACGGACTTGGGGTCAGGCTCGAGCCGAACCAGGACCTGTCGATCGGTGATGCGAGAATCTCGATACTGGAGGGGGTGATCCTGCCGTGGGGAGTCCCCGCCGGTCGCTGGGCGAAGAAGTTTCTTCCACCGCTCGCCGAGAAACACGGATTCGACCTGAACCAGCCGTGGGGCCAGCTGACCGACGAGCAGCGGAGCTCGGTTCTGCACGGCGACCCGGAGCTCGAGTGGGAGGGAGCACTGGAGTCGATCCGGCGGCAGTACCACGAGACCGACAGCGACACGGTGCGAAGGAACCTGCACGAGTACATGACGGCACGCTTGTGCTCGGAGTGCGTGGGAGGGCGCCTGCGGGCCGAGAGCCGCGCCGTGACGGTCGACGGAAACCGGATCACGGAGGTAGTAGACCTTTCCGTGGGCGAAGCGCTGGAACTGTTCGAGGCCCTCCGCGCCGGCAACGCACGTGTGCCGCTCGAGGAGGAGATCGCGGGCCCGATCCTCAAGGAGGTGTGCGAACGCCTCCATTTCATGGTCCAGGTAGGCCTGGGATACCTGACGCTCGGGAGATCGGCGGATTCCCTCGCCGGTGGTGAGGCGCAGCGGATCCGCCTCGCGACGCAGATCGGCAGCCGGCTCGTGGGAGTCCTCTATGTACTCGACGAGCCCAGCATCGGTCTTCATCCACGTGACAACCGGCGTCTGCTGGACACGCTGGAGCAGCTCAGGGACCTCGGGAACACGGTGCTCGTGGTCGAGCACGACGAGGAGACGGTGCGCGCGGCGGACCACATCGTGGACATGGGCCCGGGGGCGGGCCGGCATGGCGGTGAGGTCCTGGTCTCGGGGACGCTGGAGGATCTGCTGGCGACGAAGGACTCGC
>JAUVTH010000091.1 GCA_030601615.1 Gemmatimonadota bacterium | reverse complement strand
GAAGCTGATCCGGGACATGAGCACGGACGAGATCTGGAATCGCTATGTACGCTACATCGGTGCTGGTGCGGTCGCGACGGGGGGGCTGATCACACTAATACGCTCCATACCTACGATGATCGAGTCCTTCCGGCTCGGGATGCAGCAGATCACTCGCCAGGTTTCGGCACGTGCCGTCGAGGTCGCGCGAACGGATCGCGACATTTCATACCGAACCATACTGATCTTCCTGCTAGCGATCCTGGCGGTGTTGACCTTCATTCCGGGCATCCTGGGTTACCTGGACTCGATCCCGGTGCGAGCGCTGGCCAGTCTCCTCATCGCCGTCTTCGCGTTCTTCTTCGTGACGGTCAGCTCACGCATCGTCGGGCTCGTGGGTGTTACGTCGAACCCGACGTCCGGGATGACGATCGCCGCGCTCTTGGGAACGAGTCTGGTATTCCTCGCCTTCGGCTGGACCGACATGGCAGGCAAGGCGACAGCGTTGATGGTCGGCACGGTCGTCGCCATCGCCGCATCGATCGCGGGCGACACGTCACAGGACCTGAAGACCGGTTTCATTCTTGGCGCCACCCCACGCTACCAGCAGATCGGTGAGTTGATCGGAGTGATCACCTCGGCAGGAGTCGTCGTACTCGTCGTGATGCTACTGCATTACAATGTGCCGGGCGGTCTTGGCGGACCTGAGCTTCCCGCCCCCCAGGCGACTCTGATGGCTCTCGTCATCGACGGTGTGCTGGATCAGAATCTCCCGTGGCTCCTGATCGCCCTGGGCGTCGCGATCGGTCTGGTCGCCTCCGCGTTCAAGATGCCGGTGCTCGCGTTCGCCGTCGGCGTATACCTGCCTCTCGAGACCATGGCAGCGGTATTCTTGGGTGGACTGCTCCGATACGTGCTCACGCGGCGTCAGAAGCCCGCCGAGGCGGAGAGGCGTCGGGAACAGGGGATCCTGTTCGGGTCGGGACTCGTGGGTGGTGGTGGTCTGACCGGGGTGGTCCTTGCCCTGTGGGTGGCCCTTCGGGGCGGCAAGCGAATCGAGGGCTTCGCGCCGTCCCTGCCGCCCATCGCGGAGGAACTTCTGGCCCTCGCCACGATCGCGGCCATCCTTGGCGTGATGGCGTGGTTCATCCTGCGCGACAGCTCCGCGGACGAGCGGAGCGCCGCCTGATCGACCTATCTCATCTCTCGCCGGGCGAAGTTCGGCATGCCGCCCGGCGAGAGATCTCCCGAACGATCAGAGGGTCGCGATGAGCACCACCACGAGCAGGATTACGATCAGGATGAGATAGGTCTTCTTGCGGTTCCTCTCGGCCATCGAGTCCTCCAGGAAGAGTGACGTGAAATAGTCGTTACCGTAATTCGCCGGCACTCCGACGGGGGCAGCCCGTGTCGAGCGGCAGGCACCCGGCATGACACGCCTCCACCGGAAGATGACAGCCGGTCGGGGATCCGGCCAGCGCGACCATCCTCAGACTCCTACGAGCTGCAGTGTTACCCGTCTGCGCCGCGGCCGGTTGTCGAAATCGCACAGAACGATCTGCTGCCATGTGCCGAGTTCCAGGCGACCGTCCCTCACGGGCACCACGAGCGAGGGGCCGATGAGAGCGGAGCGCACGTGAGAGTACCCGTTGCCGTCATCCCAGCGGAGGTTGTGTTCGTATTCGCCGTGGCGAGGCGCCATTACCTCGAGGGCTCGCTTCAGATCCGCGATCGCACCACTCTCATACTCGATCGTCGTGATTCCCGCAGTGGACCCGGGGGTAAACACCACCAGCAGTCCTTCCTGGACGACACCGCTCCGCACGAATTCCTGGGCCACGCCCGTGAGGTCTATGATATCCGTGTCGCCTGTCGTCTCGAACTCTCGAGACTCGGAACGTGTCGCCACGGTGTCGGCCGACTAGAACAACTGCCGATACAGGGGACGGAACCACCAGAAGTCCCCAAAGGCAAACGCAAGAATGATCCACACGACTGCCCCCCACACCCAGACTCCAACAACCTCGCCCGTCTTGAGCATTGGCTCCTCCGCGGTCGCCCTCTCGGTTACACGTTGCCCAAGATAGCGCATCGTGGCCAGCGAACGTAGAGTCAGGAAGACCATTCGCAGGCCTGCGGGAGGCAAGATGCCGGTGTGACAAGTGATCCGCGCAGTCGGCCCGATATGGCGCGGGGGCTCTCTACTCTCGAGCCAACTCCTCCAGCGTCGCGGTGAGCACCTCGTAGAACTCCTTCACCGAAGCGACCTTCACGCGCTCATCGGGAGAGTGCGGGAAGTCGATCTGCGGCCCGAACGAGATCATGTCCATCTCCGGGTACTTCTCTCCTATGATCCCGCACTCCAGTCCAGCGTGAACCGCTCCGATCTCGGCCTCGCCGGCGATCCTCTCGTGAACATCCCTTAAGACCTGCAGGAGCGGAGATCGCACGTCCGGTTGCCAGGCGGGATAGCCGTCCTTCTCCTCCACGTCTGCCCCCGCCAGATCCGCCGTCGACCGAATCCGCTGCCGAAGAGCCTGCAGGGCCGACATGACCGAGCTGCGACTGCTCATCAGGACAAAAGTCCGCCCTGCCTCCTCGCGGACGACGGCGAGATTCGTGCTCGTCTCCACCAGCCCGGGGATCTCGGGACTCATGGCCATGACTCCATGCGGCAATGCGATCACGAGCGAAAGGAGGCTGCGAGTCGCGGTTTCCGTCAGGGCGTCAGACGGCACCGTCTCGTCACTCACTTCGAACGACATCCCAGGATCGGCCACCCGGATCTCTGCCGCTATGGCGTCGAGTTCCTCGCTCAGTCGCTGCTTGACGCTCGCCGGAATTCCATCGCCCGCAGGTAGCACGATTACCGCCCGTGCTTCGCGTGGAATCGCGTTGTGGGCGTTGCCTCCGGCGAGATGGGCGATGCGGATGGGCTCCTCGAGTGCCACGGCGTGAAGGGCCCGCGACAACAACTTGATCGCGTTGCCTCGCTGCAGGTGGATGTCTACGCCCGAATGTCCCCCTTTGAGCCCGGCCACCCGTATTCCGATCGCCGCGCTCCCGTCCGACACCGCGGATCTCTCCGTGGCGAGGTGAAGATGAGAATCGGCGCCGCCCGCACATCCAATCGTGAGGACGCGCTCTTCCTCCGAGTCGAGATTGATCAGCCTGTGGCCCGAGAGCATTCCGTCCGCCAGGCCCGAAGCTCCCGTGAGGCCTGTCTCCTCGTCGATTGTAAACAAAAACTCGAGCGGCCCATGCGCCAGGTCATCGCTTCCCATCAGCGCGAGCATTGTCGCGACGCCGATGCCGTTGTCAGATCCGAGCGTCGTCCCGTCGGCTTTCAAGTACTCCCCATCGAGAACCGGCCGGATGGCGTCGTTGTCGAAATCGAACTCGACGTCGGAGTTCTTTTCCTGAACCATGTCCAGGTGGGCCTGAAGGATCGTCGAATGGTCGCTTTCGACTCCTCCGGCTGCCGGCTTTCGCACCACCACGTTGCCTGTTCCGTCTACCTGATGCTCGAGTCCGAAACGTTCGGCGACCGAGATCACGTATTCACGCGCCCTGTCCTCCTTCTTGGAGCCTCGCGGGATTGCCAGCAACTCGTCGAAGTAGGTCCATATGGCAGCGGGTTGAAGCTCGGAAACGAAGGTCATGGGTGCCTCCCATATGCGTGCGCGTAGTCGCCGCCGTGGTGGGCTCGGGTAGTCACGCTGGCGGGCGATGTGATGTCACGACAACTTCGGGCACGATATCGTGCGGAGCGCCTCGCGTCCATAAGCGGACGGGGCGCCGGGAAAGCCCTCTTCCACCCCCGGAGGCAGCGGATGAGCGACCGGAAGGACGTTCCCTACGTACCGGCCGATACGGACATGGCCGAGCTCACCTTCAAGGCCATTGTGCTGGGCGTCATCATGGCCATTGTGCTGGGCGCAGCTAACGCGTACGTGGGCATGAAGGCGGGACTCACGGTGGCCGCTGCCTTTCCCGCGGCCGTGGTTGCGATGGCGGTCCTCAGGCCCTTCAAGGGAACGATACTGGAAGAGAACATGGCTCGTACCACCGCGTCGGTGGGGGAGTCTCTGATGGCCGGGGCAATCTTCACAATTCCCGCATGCGTGATCACGGGCGCCTGGGATACTCTGCGGTACTGGGAGAGCACTGCGATCATGCTCATCGGGGGAGTGATCGGCGTGCTGTTCGTCATCGTACTCCGGCGAACTCTTGTCGTCGAGGCCGACCTCCCGTTTCCTGAAAGTGTGGCGGCGGCGGAGATCGTCAAGGCGGGCCAGGGCGGACAGACGGGCGCGAAGCTCGTGTTCGGCGGCATCGTGCTGGCAGCCGTGTGGGAACTGTTCAAGAACTCGAACGGCATTCTGCTGATCAAGGAAAAGACGGCGGGCGCGATCGCGTTTGGCCAGTCCTCGATTTCCGTTCTGCAGGAAAAAGTAGAATACGCTGGCGGTGGCATGTATCTGCAGTCTCCCGCCGCTTCACCGATGCTGATGGGCGTGGGCTACATCGTCAACTTCCGCGTGGCCTCGATCCTGTTCAGCGGGGCCGTGATCGGGTGGCTCTTTCTTGTGCCGCTGGCCGTGTTTCTGAATCCCGGTCTGAGCGCGAGCCTGGAACCCGGAACCGATCTCGTCGTTCTGAGCGAGGACGTGTGGTTCAACCAGATTCGACCGCTGGCCGTAGGGACGATGATCGTGGCCGCGTTCTGGACCCTGTGGGGCCTGCGAGGTCCGCTGATCTCGGGCATTCGGAAGGCCCTTGTTGACATCAGGCCGGATAGTGCCGGCGGTGAGAAGGTGCCCCGAACGGAGAAAGACCTGCCACTCAACCGTGTGTTCATCGCCATTGGAGCCATGGGCATCGCCACGTTCTTTCTTTACCTTTATTTTACCGGGTCCGTGCTCGGCGCTGCGATCCTCACGATCGTGATGGTCGTGCTCGGCTTTCTGTTCGCGGCCGTGGCGGGCTACCTGGTCGGACTCATCGGCAACTCCAACAATCCCATCTCCGGCCTGACGCTCACCGCCCTTCTCATCGCGGCCGTACTGATGGTCGCTATCGGCCTCACCGACATGAGCGGCGTCGCGGGTGTACTGGCCGTAGCCGGGGTCGTTTGCTGTGCCGCGGGAGTCGCCGGTGACATGATGCAGGACCTCAAGGTGGGTCACATCCTGGGAGGCACTCCGTGGCGGATGGAGGTGGGCGAGATCATCGGTGTGGTGGGTGCAGCAGTCGTGCTGGCGATAGCCCTCAACGTGTTGCACGGCGCCTACACGATCGGCTCGGCGGAGCTCCCCGCTCCCCAGGCCGGTCTGATGGCCCTGATCGCCACTGGCATCGTTGGTGGGGAGATGGCATGGCCTCTGGTGATCACGGGCATGTTCTTCGCCGTTGGCTTGATCCTGATCAACGCTCCAGCCCCCATGCTGATCGCGGTGGGAATGTATCTGCCTTTCTACTCGACAGCCGCCATCTTCGTCGGCGGACTGATTCGCGCGTTCTTCGAGTGGAAACAAAAGAAGGCAGGAGCCACCGAGCAACAGCGCCACGAAGCCGAGAACAAAGGGATCCTTCTGTCTTCTGGCTTCATCGCAGGTGAGTCGCTGATGGCGGTGGCCCTGGCCTTCCTGTTCCTGGGTCAGGACTTCGTGCCGGCGATTGCTCGCTGGAAGGAAGCACTCACGCCCGGTGGTGGTGGCAGCTTCCTTCTCGGCCTGCTCGCCTACCCGGTCGTGTTCGCGTTGCTGGCCTGGCTGCCGCTGCGCGAGGTTCGGCGGGCTGGAACGGGAGATCGTGACCAGTGAGTTCTCGCCGGCAGCGTATTGCCGACGCGCGGGCCGGAGTGAACCTCCTGGATGTCACCCCGCGCCGGGAGGTGCTATGGGAGGAGGACGGGGGCGGCCTGGTGACGCTCGTGCCGGAGCGCCCGAAGGTGCGAGGTCCGCGGAGTCTCGGCCGCTGGTTGCGATACATGATGGCCCCGCCCCGCATTCGGCTGGACGATGTCGGCTCGTACGCGTGGTTGAGGTTGGATGGAGCGACCACGGTTGGAGGGGTGGCTGGAGAGGTACGAGAGCAATTCGGTGACCGGATCGAGCCTGTAGAGCAACGACTCGG
>JAUVTH010000060.1 GCA_030601615.1 Gemmatimonadota bacterium | reverse complement strand
GGCGGCACGCTGGACCGGACCGTTCCTGGCCCTGACGGTGCTCGCCCTGGGAGCGTGTGGGGGTCCGTTCCCACAGTCGGCGCTCGATCCGGCGTCGGATTTCGCGTGGAGACTGCAGGACCTGTTCGAGGGGATATTCCTCTGGGCTGTGGTGGTGTTCGTCCTCGTGCAGGGCGCTCTGATCGTAGCGATCTTCCGGTTCAGGGAGCGACCAGGCGGGCCGTCACCGAAAGTCACGCATGGCAACACTCTACTAGAGATCTCGTGGACGCTCGCGCCCGCGATCGTGCTCGTGCTCATCGCGATCCCGACGATCAAAACGATCTGGATCATCGACAGCCCACCCCCCGGAGAGTCTCTCGTCGTCGAAGCGATCGGTCACCAGTGGTGGTGGGAATTCCGCTATCCCGACCTTGGGATCGTCACTGCCAACGAGATGCGCATCCCGGTTGGACAGCAGATCGACGTCAGGCTGACCTCCGCGGACGTGGTCCACAGTTTCTGGTTTCCTCGTCTTGGCGGGAAGCGGGACGTGATCCCCGGACACGAGACACAGATCTGGTTCACAGTTGATTCTGCAGGGCTGTACCTCGGTCAGTGCGCTGAGTTCTGCGGTCTTTCTCACGCGCTGATGAAGATGGAGCTCGTTGCGGAAGAGCCGGCCGACTTCGAGGCGTGGGTGAACGGCCAGCGGGCGGAGGCAGCGATCGCCGACTCTGCGGTCGCTGCGGATGGCGCTCTGGCCTTCCTGCAGGGCGGGTGCATCGCATGTCACACGGTGCGGGGCACCGTGGCGCAGGGCGTGATCGGACCGGACCTCACACACGTCGGAAGCCGGCGCCGGATCGCGGCGGGTATTCTCGACAACACGGAGGAGAACTTGGAGCAGTGGATCAGGAATCCGCAGGAAGTGAAACCGGGCGCTCTGATGATTGTCCCGGAATTGGATGACGAAACGGTCCGCCGCATCGTGGCGTACATGCGGAACCTGAAATAGCGCCCGGGTCAGGGTCGAGCGCATCAGATTGAACGAGTAGCACAGGGGAATACATGTCAGCTACGGGAGCCACAGCCGCCGAGGGCGGGGACCATTCACACGAGGGCACGTATTCGGGCGGGCCCTGGAGCTGGATCACCACGGTCGATCACAAGCGGATCGGGGTGATGTACGGGCTGAGCGCCTTCTTCTTCTTTCTGGTGGGAGGGATCGAGGCGCTGCTCATGCGGTTGCAGCTCGGGTCGCCGGAGAATACGCTGATCGATCCGGACCTGTACAACCAGCTGTTCACGATGCACGGTACGACGATGGTGTTCCTCGCCATCATGCCTCTCAGCGCCGCCTTCTTCAATTTCATCGTTCCGCTGCAGATCGGCGCCCGGGACGTGGCGTTTCCGCGTCTCAATGCGTTCAGCTTCTGGCTGTTCTTCCTCGGCGCTCTGTTCATGAATGCCAGCTTTCTGTTCGGCGGGGCCCCTGATGCAGGCTGGTTCGGCTACGCCAATTTGACCTCGACGCAGTACTCGCCGGGGATGCGCATCGATTTCTGGGTTATCGGCCTGATGGTGCTCGGCGTGTCGTCGATCGCGGGGGCCCTGAACTTCATCGTGACAATCATCAACCTGCGGGCCGAGGGCATGACGTTCATGCGCATGCCTCTGTTTACCTGGATGACGCTGATCACGTCGTTCCTGCTGGTCATAGCCTTCCCGGCGATCACCGTCGGTCTCGTCCTTCTCATGTTCGACCGCATGTTCGGCACGCTGTTCTTCGATCCGTTGGCGGGCGGAGACGTACTGCTCTGGCAGCACCTGTTCTGGATCTTCGGGCACCCGGAAGTCTACATCCTGCTCCTCCCGGGACTCGGCATGGTGTCTGAGATCATCCCGGTGTTCTCGAGGAAGCCGCTGTTCGGATACGCGTTTGTCGTCTACTCGGGCATTCTGATCGCCTTCCTCGGCTTTGGCGTGTGGGCTCACCACATGTTCGCGGTAGGTCTCGGACCGGTGGCCAACACGGTGTTCTCGGCGACCACCATGTTGATCGCGATACCGACGGGCGTGAAGATCTTCAACTGGATCGCTACGCTGTGGGGTGGCTCGCTGAGGATGCAGACGCCGCTTTACTTCTCGCTCGGCTTCATCTCCATGTTCATCATCGGTGGCCTCAGCGGGGTGATGCACGCGTCGGCAGCGTCCGATCTGCAACAGACGGACACGTACTTCATCGTCGCCCACATCCACTACGTCCTGTTTGGCGGTGTGATGTTCGCCCTGTTCGCCGGCATGTACTATTGGATCCCGAAGATCACGGGCCGAATGCTGAGCGACCGACTCGGGAAGCTGCACTTCTGGATCATGCTCGTATCGTTCAATGTGACCTTCTTCCCGCAGCACTTTCTTGGCCTGCACGGCATGCCCCGGCGCACGTTCACGTACGAGTCGGGCCTCGGGTTCGAAGCCATGAACCTGATGTCGACAGTGGGCTCGATGGTCCTGGGCGCATCGATGCTGATCTTCCTCTGGAATGTGCTCCGGATGTTGAGAAAAGGCGAACCGGCTGGAGCGAACCCGTGGGAAGGAAGCACGCTGGAGTGGTCAACCACATCGCCGCCCCCGCACTACAACTTCCGAGTTCTGCCCACTGTGCACAGCCGGGATCCGCTGTGGGCGGAAGACACGGGCGATTCCATGCCTGGCGATGATCCGAGCGTTGCTGATCCACACATGCCCGGTCCCTCATTCTACCCGTTGCTGTCCGCGGTCGGGATCATCGTGATGGCCGCGGGAGCCTTGACGACGACCTTTCCGGTCGTGTTCGTCGGCGTCGGCGTGCTGCTGTTCGGCGTGTACGGTTGGGCGTTCCAGCCGCTGGAACACTGAGAGTGAGGGAACCAGGCGTGAGTCATACGGAAGCGGCAGCCATGGAGGTGCACTCGGCCACGGGGCTTTCCAGTCGGAAGATCCTGATGTGGACGTTCATCGGCTCAGAGTGCATGCTGTTCGGCTCGTTGATCACCACGTACCTGGTTTACCGGGGAAAGAGCGTGGTGGGGCCATACCCGGAGGACCTTCTCAACATTCCCTTCATCACGGTCACGACTTTCGTGCTCCTCATGAGCAGCCTGATGATGGTCCTGGCGCTCGCGGCGGTGCAGCGCGGAGACATGAAGTGGGGGAAGGTATGGCTATTCATGACGGCCTTCCTCGGGATGGTCTTCCTGGGCGGACAGGTGTTCGAGTTTACCCATTTCGTGCATGAAGGACTCACGCTGAAGACGAACCTGTTCGGGGGGACCTTCTTCCTGCTCACCGGGACGCACGGCGCACATGTGGCCGTCGGCGTTATCTGGCTGCTGAGCCTGTTCCTCCTTGCGCAACGCGGCCGCCTCACGCAGGCCAACGCAGAGACTGTCGAAATCGCCGGACTGTACTGGCACTTCGTGGACGTGGTGTGGATCGTCCTGTTCACTCTAATCTATCTGCTGGTCTGAGCGAGGAGACGGTCCGGAATGAGCAATGGTCCCGAACACGCGCACCCGAGCACACGCACGTACGTTCTCGTGGCGGCTATCCTGGCTGTCATCACCGCGGTCGAAGTCGCCGTGTTCTACCTGGAGGCGTTGGACCCGGTGCTCGTCCCGGTCCTGCTCACGCTCTCGGCCGCGAAGTTCACGATGGTAGTCGGACTCTTCATGCACTTGAAGTTTGACGCCCGCCTGTTTCGGGCGCTCTTCATCGGGCCCTTGTTCGTCGCGATCGCTGTGATGATGGCGATGTTCCTCATGTACGGGGTGTTCCGCGGCTGATTCGGTTGTGTGGACGCACCGGCGGCGGCCGTAACTGAGGCTGGACTCCGCGGTCCTCTCAGACTTATCCTCGACTCATGTCCCTGCGATCTGATTCTTGCGCGTGCGGCGATGACTGCATCACGGCCCGGGATGGAGCCAGCATGGCGGGACCGACCGGTCTGAGCGATGTCGGTCCTGTCACGCGAGTCGAGTTCCGTGTCGAGGACATGGACTGCGCCAGCTGCCTCGACACCATACGGAGGAGCCTCGAGAAAAGGCCGGGGATCATCTGCGTGGAGGGCAGTCCGATCTCACGTCGGCTGGAGATCGACTACGATCCGGCCACGGTCGACGCGGAGGCGATCCGGCGGGAGGTGAGTGATCTCGGCTACCGGGTGCTCGCCCCGTCAACCGCTACTGAATCCACTATCAAGATCTGGTCGAGCCGGCGTGCCCTCCGCGCTTATCTGGCCGGAACACTGCTGTTCGTGGGGCTGGTTCTGAGACTCGCGCTGCACGGAACGATCGTCGACTCGCATGGCGGCCCGGCGTGGCCAGGGCTCGAGGATCTTCTGTTCGTGGCGGCCGCGATCGTCGGCGCGTCGAACTTTCTCCCACGGGCCATCGGAGCGCTTCGCGGGCGTGTTCTGGACATGCACGTGCTCATGCTGCTAGCCGTCATTGGTGCTACCGTCATCGGCGAGTACATGGAGGCGGCGGCCATCGCTTTCCTGTTCTCCGTCGCCGAGTTGCTCGAGGGTTTTGCGTCCGAACGAGCCGAGGCGTCAGTCCGTTCCCTGATGGAGCTGTCACCCGATGTGGCTCGTGTGCGACGGGACGGTGTCGAGGTCGCTGTGCGGGCGGCGGACGTGGAGTCGGGGGATCTCGTGGTTGTACGGCCTGGAGAGCGCATACCGGTGGACGGACGCGTAGTGGAAGGCCATTCGGCGGTCAATGAGGCGCCGATCACCGGGGAGGCGATGCCGGCGGACAAGACCCAAGGCGACCACGTGTACGCCGGATCGATCGTGCACGAGGGGTTCCTCGTAGTCGAGAGCGAAAGGGACGCTGGAGACACGACACTGGCGCGGATGATCCGGCTGATCGAGGATGCCGAGCGGCGTCGCTCACCGAGCGAGCGGTTCGTCGAGCGCTTCGCCCGGTACTACACGCCGGCGGTGACCATAGGGGCGGTGCTCCTGGTCGCAGTGCCCGTGCTGCTGCTGGGTCAGCCGTTCGACACGTGGCTCCTCAGGGGGCTTACGCTGCTGGTGATCGCCTGTCCATGCGCGCTCGTCATCTCGACACCCGTATCGGTCGTCAGCGCCGTCACGAGCGCGGCCAGACACGGTGTTCTCATCAAGGGAGGTGCGAGCCTCGAGCGCATGGCAGAAGTCCGCGTCGTGGCTTTCGACAAGACCGGAACGCTGACACACGGTCGCGCAGAGGTTACCGATGTCATACCGATAGCCGAACTCGAGGCGGATGATGTGCTCGCCGTTGCGGCAGCGGTGGAGGCCCGCTCGGAACATCCGATCGCGCGCGCGATCGTAAGGGCGGCAGCCGGAGCCGGCGAGCCTTACGAAGTTGAGGACTTCGAGTCCTTCCCGGGGCAGGGGGCGAGGGCTCGCGTCGAGGGCGTTGTTCACATCGTCGGGAGACCGAGTCTCCACGCCGATGCGGACTCGCTACCCCAGTTGGCTGAGCTGGCGAGCCAGGGCAAGACACCCGTCGTCGTCCTTCGAGAGACGGACGACGCATCGCGACAAATCGTAGGGATTCTCGGATTGACGGATCCGCTTCGGCCGGCCGCGCGCAGTGTCATCACCCGCCTCCGGGAGATGGGCATCCAACGTGTCGTCGTGTTGAGCGGTGACCTGAAGCAGGCGGCGGAAGAGGCAGGCCGGGAGGTGGGAGCGGATGATGTATGGTCGCGGCTCGAGCCAGCGGCCAAGGTGGACGCCGTGGAGCGACTGGAATACGAGACCGGCCGCGTAGCCATGGTCGGTGACGGAGTGAACGATGCGCCGGCGCTCGCCGCAGCGTCGGTGGGGATCGCCATGGGCGCCGCCGCGTCCGACGCGGCGCTGGAAACGGCGGACATCGCAGTCATGGGCGATGATCTGGAGCGGCTGCCGTATCTCTACAGCCTGGCCCAACGAAGTCGGCGGGTAATCAGGCAGAACATCGCCGCGGCAATCCTGGTCAAGATGGTCCTGGCGGTAGGGGTTCCGCTGGGTTGGGTGTCGCTGATCGTGGCGGTGCTCGTGGGCGACATGGGAGCGTCACTGGTGGTGACAGCCAACGCGCTCAGGCTGGCGAGGGTCCGGGAATAACCTCAGCGCGGCGGGCCGGCCGACAGGGCGTACAGGAATAGATTCACGCCCATCCGTATCGCCTGCTCGCGAACTTCGGCCGGGTCGCCGTGGACGGTTCGATCCTCCCATCCGTCTCCGAGATCGCTCTGGTAGCTGTAGAACACCGCGAGACGTCCCTCCACGAAGATACCGAGTCCTTGGGCGGGCAAGCCGTCATGTTCGTGTATCTTTGGCAATCCACCGGGGAACGAGTAGTGGATACGGTACACCGGGTGGTCGAGAGGCACGTCCGTCAATTCTTCGGCAGGGAACACCCTGCGAATCTCCCGCCGAAACGATGCGTCCAGCCCGTAATTGTCGTCGGCGTGCAGAAACCCTCCGTTTCGTATGTAGTCTCGCAGCGCTTCTACCTCGCGGTCCGACAGGCTGATGTTTCCGTGGCCCGTCAGGTACAGGTAGGGGTGGTCAGCGAGGTCCGGGTCCGCCAGACGCACCTCTGCGGGCCGGCTCGACACCCGGACTGTGGTGCGCTTACCTATCTCGCTGAGGAGATTGGGCAGGCTGGATGGGTTCGCGTACCAGTCCCCTCCACCCTCGTAATGGACGCGAGCGATCGTCGGTAGCCTGTCCTGGGCGACGGCCTCGTGGGACAGGAAGTGCATCGAAAGGATGACTCCACAGGCGACGAGACCAAAGACCGCCCCTTGGTACAGATGCGACCGTTGACTCCGACCCGTTTGTCGGCCCGCGAGGAATCCAAGCCTCACCAACGCCCACCGACAGCCGCATGGACGCGATCTGAAGGTCACTACACAAGGAATCCGGAAGTTCAGGGCAGCTACTTTCTGATTACGGCTGGGACCACTGTATCTCGCACGAAGGCCACCGCTGTACTGTCGGAATAGAGGAGCCTCCAGTCCGGGTGGAGCTCAAGTCCTTGAGCCAGCGGTGCTTCAGGGGGTATAAGGGCCCACGCAACCTTGTGCTTGGACAGGAGTTGCTCCCAGTTCGCTTGCAGCGCGCGGATCGCAACATACTCCCGTGTCAGCCCTTCACCGTAGAAATCCGTCTGCCCGTCGATGAACACCGGGATCTCGGGCCAGGCCCGGTAGAGCAGGTACCCGCCCCAGCCAAACTCGTTATAAACGGGTCCGGGAGGCTCGAAACCCGACTCGAGAAGCGTTTCGACGGCGGCCACGGGAAAGACCTTGCTGGAAAAGCGGTACACGTCGCGGCGATCCGGTTGAACAGCGACGATCGTGAGCACGAGCACCCCGAAAGCGACGGCCGGCCAGCCGGGAATCACAGACTCAGTGCGAGCAAGGCGCCGCGTCCACACCATGAAGCGCGTGCGCGCACTCCCCGGCCGCGCGTCCTGGTCAGCCAGGTTGACGGCCCACCCCGCGAGCCACGGAAGGGCTACGACCGCGAAGAGAGGTATGTTCCGACCCGAGTGAAGTGCGAAGGCCGAGAAGAGGATCCAGGTCGCCAGACCAAGAAGGTCAATGCGTGAACGCAGCATCGCGAGCACCGCAGTACCCAGCATAAGCGCGGCAAGAAAGAACTTGAGAAGGTGGTTATGAAAATTTGGTGACATATACTCTTGTGTGAAGTCGACGAGCCATTTCTCGCGGAGGTATCCAGTCGCGTGGGGCCAGAGATCCCAACTGGCGGGCGTGAGCAACGAAGCCACCAGACAGAGGCCTGTGACTCCGGCGATCCACCCGGCGTATCGGGCGCTCCGTGCCCCCCGGTCGCTCCACCACACGAGTCCCGCATCGATCCCAAACATGAACAACAGAATGAAGCCGACCAGAAAACCACCGTGCAGATTTGCCCAGATCATCATCAGCGGGGGAAGGAGCAGCAGTCGCCTCACTTGTCCGTCTCTACGCGCCTCCAGCAGCAGGAAACTGAAGACGGCGACGAGTAACGTCGTGAACATGTGAGGTCGGGGGTGCAGGTGTACTGCCGGCAGAACCAGAGACGCGAACGCAAAGACAAGCGCGAGCAGGGTAGGGGCACCGGCGCGTACCATGGTCAGGTAGACCAGTCCTACGGTCGCTGCGAACAGGAGCGCGGTGAGCACTGCCACACCGGCGAGCCCCCCGAGCATATGGAAGCCGGCGAAGATGACCTCAGAAAGCCATTCGAAG
>JAUVTH010000251.1 GCA_030601615.1 Gemmatimonadota bacterium | reverse complement strand
CGCCGCAAGTTCCACGACGCCACGCACCACGTATTTGCCGCCCGGCAGGCCTGCGGGGAAAGCCGATTCGATGATGACGGCGAACCGGCCGGAACCGGTGGTCGTCCCGTACTGGCCGCGATCGAGCGAGCCGCTCTCACGGACGTCGTCGTAGTCGTCACGCGGTACTACGGTGGTACCAAGCTCGGCACGGGCGGCCTCGGGAGGGCTTACGGGACCGCGGCAGCCCGGGCGCTCGAGCGGACGCCCATCCAGCGAGTGGTCCGGGGACGGCACCTCCGTCTGACCTTCGCGTACGAGGATACGGGCGCCGTGTCACGCTCGGCTGAGGCGCTTGGGGCTACCCGACTCGGGGAGCGGTATGGGGATCAAGCCCAACTCGATATCGCGCTGCCGCAGTCAAGCGTGGATCGGCTTCGAGATGAGATCGCGGAGGCGACGGCCGGTCGGGTAGTGGTCGAGGAGCTTCCGGAGGAAATGCTGTTTCCTGTCGACACTTGACGCCGTTTTTGGGCTATTTCTACATTCCACCACCCGGTGGGGCTCGGAAGAGGACGTGCCGGCTCCGATGATGGGTGGGATCAAGCAGTGGGAGGTCGATGGAAACGCCGACGCTTCAGGAGACACTCGGACAGCTGCAGAGGCGCAATCCACGCTTCGCCGCGGAGGCGTATCTGTTCGTCCTCGGGGGCCTGAACCGAAAGCTCGGTGAGTTGGACCGACCGCGGCACATCACGGGCAGTGAGCTGGCGGAAGCGGTCCGAGACCTGGCGATCGCTCGGTTCGGCCTCCTGGCCAGGGTCGTGCTGGAGCATTGGGGTGTTCATTCCACGGAGGATATGGGTGAGATCGTCTTTCTTCTCGTGGACCACGGTGTGCTGTCGAAGCAGGAAACTGACCGACGGGAGGACTTCGCCGACGTCTATTCGTTCGAGGAAGTATTCGAGTCGGAGTATCCCTGGGGGGCGCCCGGGCGGTAGCGTTCCCCTGTTATGTTACGGAGCGTCCATGGGATCCGGGCGCGTCCGGCAATCCGTTCCTGTCGCAGTGGTGCGTGCCTGTTCTGAACTGGGGAGGGGGGTGAAACGTGGAAGATTCGACGCGGTTTCCCAAGTGCCTGAAGTGCGACGGCGGTCAGCTTCTGCCATTGTCGGACTACGGCCGTGACGGAGCGTCGATCCGCTTCAAGGCGTGGGTTTGCTCGAATCCCGAATGCGGCTACAACATCCGGATCGACAACGGCGAGATCAGCTTCGGACGGAGCATCGGCCAGTCTCTCAAGTAGTCTGGCCGCGTTTTGCCGGATCCCGAGACCGGACGGTGATGCGGTGAGGACAAGTATCGATGCCTGAGCGACGACAGACGACCACTCCAGGCGCGCGCGAGGCCTGGCGCCTGGGAGCCGAGATCGTCTGGCTTCCGTCGACGGGCGAGATGAGCGCCCTGGACCGCGATGCGGTGACGAGCGGTGCCACGACCGAGCGCACTCTGATCGAGGCGGCCGGGCGGGAAGTGGCTCGCCGCGTTCAGGCGCACTGGCCTGATGGGCGGGTCGTAGCTCTCGCCGGGCGTGGGCACAACGGCGCTGACGCCCTGGTCGCTTTGCGGACGTTGCGAGCCTGGGGGCGGGACGTGCGTGCCATCCTGGCGTCTGGAACTCCCCCTGATCCCGATGTCCTGATCGGCAGTGATATTGCCCTCGAGTCTGCGGACAGCCTTGCGGATGCCTGCGGCGGAGCCGCGGTGGCGCTCGATGGTGTGCTTGGGACGGGGGTCACCGGTGCTCCGCGCGAGCCTCAGGCATCCCTGATCGAGCGCCTCAACGGGATGGGCATCCCGATAGTGGCGGTGGACGGCCCGAGCGGTGCGGACTTCACGACCGGGTCCGTCGCAGGGGTCTGCGTTCGCGCCGATCTCACGGTGAGCCTCGGGTGGCCCAACCTGGGCCTTCTGCGCCACCCGGCCCGGGCATGGTGTGGCCGGATCGAGTGTGTGGAGATCGGATTTCCCCCGCCTGCGGGGCCGATGGGCGCTCGGGCGATCACGGGTCGTTGGGTAGCGCAAACGCTGATCGGGAGGGCCCTGGACGCCCACAAGGGCAGGGCGGGCTACCTGGCGTTGATTGCTGGTCAGGAGGGCATGGCAGGGGCGGCTGTACTCGGGGCGCGGGCGGCTCTTCGCGGTGGAGTCGGCATTCTGAAAGTCGTGGGCGCACCGGAGAACCGGGAGATCGTCCAGAAAGCGGCGCCGGGCGCGATCTTCGTGGCATGGGAGGATGAGGCGGGGCTGGCCGAGGCCGTGGAGTGGGCGGGTTCTCTCGCGGTGGGACCCGGACTCGGCCGGTCAGTACCGAGGCGTCAGCTCGTTGAGCGGGTTCTCTCGTCCCGGGGGGGACGACCCGTGGTTCTTGACGCTGACGGCCTGAGCGTCTTCGAGGGGGACATCGAGCGGCTCGCGGATCTTCTGGGTCCCGCTGACGTGGTAACCCCGCATCCGGGAGAGCTTGCCCGCCTCACCGGGGAATCTCTCGAGGACATCCTGGCGGATCCGCCAGGTGGGGCGAGAGGCGCCGCTGAGAAGCTCGGTTGCGTCGTCCTGCTGAAGGGCGCGCCATCGTTCGTCGCGGAGTCTGGCGCTCCGCTTCGAGTCAGCACGACGGGCGGCCCCGGAGTCGCGTCAGGAGGTACCGGCGATGTGCTCACGGGACTAATCGGCGCGTACCTGGCTGCGGGAATGCAGGCGGCTGATGCCGCGTCGGCGGCTCTGCTCCTCACCGGAATCGCGGCTGGACGCTCGGCCGAGCCGGCCGGACATCTGGCGGCGGACATCCCGGATCGAATTCCGGCTGTCCGGTCGGAGGTCTCGAATCTGGGCCCGCCGAGGGGTCCCCTGATCTTCGTATCGGATTAGCAGGTCGCTGAGGGACCCTGGGCAGCCGCGCGCATGGGTCTTGCCGAGGCGAGACAAGGAACGAGGAGGAAGGCGATGCGTGAGCATCTTCGAAGACGAGTGACGCAATATCGACCGGCAACCCCCATGCGCCCTGTGGGTTACGGCGGCGTGGGGGCATCTGCAGCGTGGTTCGCCTGCGGCTCAATGTCTCGCGCCTTGGCGCTCGACGAGACGCTCCTCCCCGATGCACACGGCATCGCATTCGTCGCGCCGCCTAACATCTGCCCCCACGGCGCTCGTAACGCGACCGTCCAGGGTCCTTCAGAGACCTGATAGTCGTGCGGCGCAGCGCCCGTTGGAGGGCAGTGCTCGCCTTCGTGCCGTTTGTGGTCGGAGCACCGTCCCTTTCG
>JAUVTH010000224.1 GCA_030601615.1 Gemmatimonadota bacterium | reverse complement strand
GGCCGCACCGGCAAGATCAACAACATGATCGTCGGCGAGGCTGAAGCGCGGGGCGACTTCATCGTCTTCGGTGACTCCGACACCAGGCCTGACGCCGCCGTGCTCACGAACCTGATCGAGCACCTCGTGGCGGATGAATCCGCCGGCGCCGCGTTCGCCCCGGTCGTCAACCCGTGCCGCCCGCGGTCGGCCGGGGACATAGGGTACGCGATCATCCTGAACGCCTATCTCGTCGCCGGTATGGAGGCGGAAGTCGGCCCACGGCGTACCCTGCCCTTCCTCATGGGCCACATGATGGCTTTCCGCCGCACGGCGCTTCACGCCATCGGCGGAGTGAAGTGTGCGGACGGCCAGCTGGTGGACGACATGTACCTGGGCGCCCGCATCGTCGAGGCCGGCTACGACAACGTCATGGGCACCCACTCGCTCCAGGTCATCAACCACGGCCTCGGCCTCGCGGGCTTTCTAAAGCTGTGGCGCCGTTGGTTGTTCTGCGGACGCGGGGGGATCCCGTCCTCCTTCGTGCGTCCGTTCGTGGTGCGCGCGGTCAGCTACTTCGTCTCTCTCGGGCTGGCGATCACGATGCTGGCCACCGGACACGCCTGGCTCGCCGCGCTCCCCGCACTCGTCTGGATCCTGGAGGGACTGCATTACGTGAGACTGCATCGCCTGGTCGGAGGCGCGGCCGTACCGCCCGGGTATGTGTGGATGGCGTGGATGCCCTACCTCACGACGATCCCGATCGGCCTGTCGATGTTGATCAGGCCCGAGCTCGAGTGGCGGGGGCACACGTATCGGCTCGACGCGTCCGCCCGGCTTCGATCGGCTCAACCCCCCGTGTCACGGTCCGCTCCGCAGCCGGGAGAGGAAGAGTGATCGACCGGGAAGGTCGTCTCGGACGGCATCTCGGAGCCTGGGTAGTGTGGTCCGCCCGGCACGCCCGCCTGGTGGTCGTGCTGGCCTTCGGCCTGGTCGTCCCGTTGCTGTGGTATAGCTACACGCACCTGCACATCGACGCCGACACCCGAAACCTGGTCTCGGATCAGCTCCCGTGGAGGCTGGCCAACGACGCGCTCGGGCGCGCTTTCCCCCACTTGCTCGACGACATGCAGATCGTCATCGACGCGGCGTCGCCGGAGATCGCGGCAGAGGCCCAGCACCGGTTGGCGGAGGATCTCGCGGCTCGGACCGACCTCTTCAGCTTCGTTTACGCGCCGGGCGGGGGTGACTTCTTCGAGCGTCACGGGCTCCTCTACTCCAGCACGGAGGAACTGGAGGAGCTCGGCTCAAGCATGCGCGACTACCGCTGGATGTGGCTCGCACTGGAGGAGGAGCCGACGCTGGGTGGCCTGGCCTCCGCAGTGGACCGAATCGCGGCGACGGACTCCACGAACGGACTGGACGTGGCACCGATACTCCTGGCCGTCGGAGGCGCCTTCTATTCCAGTCGGTACGGATACTTCTTCACGTTCCCCTGGACCGACCTCATGCGGGGGCGACGCGCGGAACAGGCTGAGCTTCGCCGCTTCATCCTCGCCAAGCCCATCCTCGATTACTCGCAATCGAGGCCAGCCGCGGCCGCCATGCAGGCCATCCGCGACGGCGCCGCCCGTCTCGACCTCGATCACCGGGCCGTTCGGATCCGCATCACCGGGTCCGAGGCATTCGAGCACGAGTCGATCGATGCCGGCCTGTCCGACGTGCCCCGGCTTCTGGTGGGGGCCCTGGTCATGGTCGCCATCATTCTGCTCGTGGGCCTGGGGTCGGTCCGCCTTCTTGTCGCGAGCCTGTGCGTGCTGTTCGCCGGACTGGCCGGTACAGCGGCATTCGCCGCCGTGGCAGTGGGGGGCCTGAACATGCTCTCGGTGGCGTTCGCCATCCTGTACGTCGGACTGGGCATCGACTACGCGATCCACTTCTGCCTGAACTACGTGGAGGCACGGGGAGAGACCGGATCGCACATCGAGGCCCTGCGCCTGACGGCCGAGCGCGCCGGTGTGGCTCTCTTTCTCAGCGCCGTGACCACGGCCCTGTGCTTCTACGCATTCATGGTCACCGACTTCACCGGCGTCGCAGACCTCGGGAAGATCGGCGGAACGGGAATGTTGATCAGTTTCGTCGCCACCATGGGCCTGCTGCCGGCCCTGCTCAGCCTGCGCCCATTGCGGCTGCCAGAGCCCGATCAACAGGCGCTCGCGCGAGCCGCCCGCCGATCCGCACGTCGGGCCAGGCCCATGGCGTGGCTCGACCAGGCGGTCACGCGGGGCCGAGGCCCGATCCTCGTCGTGGCACTACTGCTCGGTGTCGGCTCGGCAACCCTCATTCCGCGGGTCCGCTTCGACCAGGACGTGATCAACATGAGCGACCCGAATTCCGAATCGGTGGTCACGCTGCGAGAACTGCTCGAGGATCCGAACACGGCAGTACGGGCCGTGTCCATGACGGAGCCGGATTCGGCACGTGCGGTGGCCGTTGCCGCCCGGCTCGACGAGCTCGACGTCGTACGGGGGACCATGACGCTGAGCACATTTGTCCCCTCCGACCAGGAAGCGAAGCTGGAGATCATTGCCGCGCTCGCTGCAGACCTGGGACCCGCGCCGGGTATCAGGGACAGCTCACACGCCGAGCCGGGAGAGGGCGAAGCCGGGTACGAGAGGCGCATGGCGGCGGTGGAGCGCCTGCGCGCCACGGCTTCGGATCTCTACCTGGGCGGAGACTCGGCCACGAGCGCCGCGGCCCGGCAACTCCTCTTCCTGATCGACCTGTGGCGTTCCTCGATCCGCGTGTGGCCGGCCGAGACGCGTGCGTCGATCGCCGCGGGCCTCGAGCAGTCGCTGGTCGGAACACTGCCGTGGGTACAGGCCCGATTCCGCCGGGGACTGAGCGCCGGTCCGGTCACCAGGCGCGACTTTCCGAGCTCGCTGCGGGAGCGGTGGATAGCGGCGAACGGTGTCGAGCGAGTCCAGGTCCTGCCTGCCGAGCGGCTGGATACTCCGCAGAAGCTGCGTGGCTTTGTCGAGGCCGTCCAGGCAGAAGAGCCAGCCATCACGGGCATGCCTGTTGAGAACGTAGAGCTCGGGAAGGTCACCGTGCGCGCGTTTCAGCAGGCGTTCGGACTGGCGCTCCTGGCCACGGCCGTGGCCCTGCTGCTCCTGCTGGGCGACCCGCGGGCGAGCGCGATCGTGATGATCTCGCTTCTCCTCGCCACCCTCCTCACGGGTGCGGCAGCCGTGGTCTGGGACATCCCGTTCAACATCTCGAACATCATCACGCTGCCTCTTCTCCTGGGGCTCGGCGTGGACGCCGGAATCCACATGGTGCACCGGCGTCGACAGACCCGGGGCAGCCAGCGGCTGCTCGACACGGCCACCGGCCGCGCCATCCTGTACAGCGCCCTGACCACCATGGTGGGGTTCGGGAGCCTGACGCTCGCCAGCCACCGGGCCATCTCGGGCATGGGCGCCCTCCTCGTGGTCGGGATGGCGAACGTGTTGTTCTGCACGTTGATCGTGCTCCCGGCCATCATGGCGCGGCCGGCGCCGGCACGGTCGCCGATT